>JBILKS010000138.1:0-4535 GCA_044376595.1 Ilumatobacteraceae bacterium
CAGTGACCGAGCCGATGCGCAGGTCAATGGCGCGCTCGGCGTGGCCAAGGCGCTCGGTCGCCAGCCACGTGAGGTGGCAATGGCGGTGCTCGAGGCAGTGGGTGACGTCAGCGACATGTGTGCATCAGTCGAGGTAGCGGGCCCGGGTTTTCTCAACGTCACCTTCTCCGACGCATTCCTGGTCACCCAGCTGCGCGAAGCGGTTGTCAGCAAGTCAGCGGGTGTGCGACAAGCTCCAGTGCCACAAACTGTTGTCGTCGACTACTCCGCGCCGAATGTCGCCAAAGAGATGCACGTGGGTCACCTGCGATCCACCGTGATCGGCGATGCGCTCGTGCGGATGTTGACATTCGTCGGTCACTCGGTGATTCGTGAGAATCACATCGGTGACTGGGGAACGCCTTTCGGCATGCTGATCGAACATCTCATCGATCTCGGTGAAGACCGAGCCGCGGCCGAATTCTCCGTGGGCGATCTCGATGCTTTCTACAAGCAGGCGCGACAGAAGTTCGAAGCCGACGACGAGTTCAAGGATCGTGCCCGTCACCGCGTGGTGGCGCTCCAGGCCGGCGACGCCGAAACATTGCGAATGTGGCGAGTGCTGGTGGGGGAGAGCACCAAGTATTTCAATCGCGTCTATTCCATTCTCGGGGTCTTGCTCGAAGACGGTGACCTCATGGGTGAGAGCGCATACAACGATCTTCTGCCCCAGGTGGTGACTCGACTCGCCGACAGTGGTGCACTCCAGCACAGCGAAGGTGCCGATGTGATGTTCCTCGACGGCTTCACCAATCGCGACAACGAACCGCTGCCCCTGATCATTCGCAAGGGCGACGGCGGCTACAACTACGCCACCTCGGATCTGGCATGTGTGATCGATCGGATCGAACGCCTGCGCGCCGACAAGATGTGGTACGTGGTCGGTGCGCCGCAGGCACAGCACTTGCAGATGGTCGAAGCGGCTGCCCGCAAGGCTGGATGGCTGCCGGACAGCGTCGAGATGCTGCACGTGGCTTTCGGCAATGTCCTTGGATCCGACCGCAAGATGTTGAAGAGTCGCAGCGGTGACACGGTCAAGTTGTCTGCACTGCTCGACGAGGCGATCCAACGTGCGGGCGCCGCAGTGGAAGAGAAGAACCCCAGTCTTTCGAGCAACGAGAAGGCCGAAATCGCCCGAGCAGTGGGGATTGGAGCCGTCAAGTACGCAGACCTGTCGACGGATCGCATCAAGGACTACATCTTCGATTGGGATCGCATGTTGTCGTTCGACGGCAACACTGCGCCGTATCTCCAGTACGCACACGCACGTATCTGCAGCATCTTCCGTCGCGCCGGGATCTCGCGTGATGGACTCGACATCGGCGCGCTGGTGTTGGAGTCCCCGCCCGAGAAAGCGTTGGGGATGGCTCTGTTGCAGTTCGACTCCGCCGTATGGGACACGATCGACAAGGCCAGCCCGCACCGCTTGTGTACGTATCTCTACGATCTCGCGACAGCGTTCAGTGGCTTCTACGAGAACTGTCCTGTACTCAAATCCGAAGAGCCACAGCGTTCGAGCCGCCTGGTTCTCTGCGATGCCACGGCACGGGTGATGGAGATTGGCCTTGGACTGTTGGGAATTGATGCACCGGAGGCAATGTGAGCAGCGCGCCCATCGAACAGCGTCTCTTGCCCGATACGGCACTGATCGAAAAGTCGGGTGAGCTGTCCATCGGCGGGATCTTGGTCTCGGATCTTGCGGGTCAGTTCGGAACGCCGCTGTTCGTCTACGACGAAGAGCATCTCCGCACGCGCTGTCGCGAAGCGGTGTCGGTTTTCGGTGCCGGGCGCGTGATTTACGCCACCAAGGCATTCATGTGCACGGCTATGGCTCGTCTCGCTCACGAAGAGGGTTTGTTGCTCGATGTTGCAACGGGGGGTGAGTTGTTCGTTGCGCTGAGTGCCGGTGTCCCAGCAGCTCAATGTGTGTTGCACGGCAACAACAAATCCGACGACGAGTTGCACACCGCGATCCGCGAGGGTGTTCATCACATTGTGGTCGACAGTTTCGACGAACTCGAACGGATTGAGCGCATAGCGGCATTCCTCGGATCCGAACCGTCGGTGCAAATTCGGGTCACCCCAGGGGTGCATGCTCACACGCACGAGTTCATTTCCACCGGGCAAGACGACTCGAAGTTCGGCTTCAACCTCTCCAATGGCGATGCGGCGAAGGCGGTCAACAAGGCCCGCAAGTCGAGCAAGATGAATCTGGCCGGGGTGCACTTCCACATCGGTTCGAACGTTCTCGATGTCCAGCATCTCGGCAAAGCCGTGGAATCGATGGTCGAGTTCTTTGCGCCGCTCGGCCTCACCGATCTCACGGTGGGTGGTGGCCTTGGTGTTGCCTACACCGAATCCGAGCATGCGCCGACAATGCAGCAATGGGGCGTTGTCGTGGCTCGAGCAACATCGGCGTTGCCGGTGGGAACCCGTGTTTATGTGGAGCCGGGTCGTGCCATTGTTGCCGCGGGGGCCATCACCGTCTACCGGGTCGGCACCATCAAGCACATTCCGAACGTGCGCACTTACGTAGCTGTCGACGGGGGCATGAGCGACAACCCGAGACCGATGATGTACGACGCGCACTACGAGGCGTTCCTTCCCGCGCGAGTGGGGGCAATGCGTAGTCGGGAGGTACGTGTGGTCGGCAAACACTGCGAGAGTGGCGACATCATCATCAACTCTGCTCGGGTGCCGTCCGATGTCGCTGTTGGTGACTTGTTGGCGACCCCTGTCACGGGTGCCTACGGGTACGCCATGGCGTCGAACTACAACTCAATCACAAAGCCAGCGGTGGTGTTCGTCCGAGATGGTGAAGCACGCCTCGTGCGCCGCCGCGAAACCTACGAAGACCTCCTTCACCTCGACCCCTCCTGAGGCTTTTCGGCGCAACCGTGTGCAGAAATAGCAATCTGGTGCGCCCAAAAACGGTTCAAACGAAGTAGAACGTTCTGATGAGCACACAGCCCAATGTTTTCGGCGATCCCATTGCGACATGTTGTACTGATCCAATGACGGGCTGGTATCGCAGCGGGTGTTGCGAAACCGACGGTAACGACACTGGTGTGCACACGGTCTGCGCAGTAATGACCGACGATTTTCTGGAGTTCTCGCGAAGTGTGGGTAATGACTTGTCCACACCAATGCCGCAATACAACTTTCCGGGCCTGAAGGCTGGGGACAAATGGTGCCTGTGTGCAATGCGATGGCAGGAAGCTTTCGAGCAAGGGAAGGCGCCGAAAGTTGACCTTGCTGCCACGCACATGAGATCACTTGAGTTTGTGAACCTCGAAGACCTGAAGCGCTACGCAGTCTGAGCGAAGGAGCATCGTTTCTCGGCGCACAGGATTGCCAAAACTGCACACGGTTGCGCCGAAAACCCTAGAGGGAGTTAGGCGACGGAGACTCCCAGCATCTTGCCGACGAGAGACGTGGCGCCGCAGGCCAGGAGCAGGATGAGGACTTGGCGTACTGCGGTCCAGATAATGCGGCGTTCGGCGAACTTGCCAACAAGCCCGCCCACGATGGCAGCGGCACCCATGCCAATGAGTACCGACAGGACCTTCTGCGAAGTGCCACCCGTTCCGCCCATCCAGGGCACGACGGGGAGAAGTGCTCCGAAGATGAAGCAGATGAACGACAGGCAGGCCACTTTGACAGGTGATGGCAGATCGGTGGGATCAAGTCCGAATTCTTCGCGAGCGTGCACCAGCAGGGCGACTTCGGGGTCTTGCATCACTTCGAGAGCCGACCGCATGGCTTGCTCAGCCGACATTCCGTGGCTGCGGTAATACGCGGCAAGCTCCTGGGTTTCTTTCTTGGTGTTGACGGCGATTTCGCGCTTTTCGAGTTCGAGTTCGCGACGAACGAGATCGTTTTGCGCGGTGACAGACACCCACTCTCCGGCGGCCATGCTGGCTGCCCCAGCGATGGCACCGGCAAAACCAGCCAGTCGCACGACGTCGGCGGAGACACCACTGCCAGCAAAACCGATGACCAACGACACGTTGGAGATCAGACCGTCGTTGATGCCGAACACGGCTGCGCGTGCCAAACCTCCGGAGACGGAACGATGGTCTGATGCGGGGGCGGCTGTAGCCATGTCCCCACGATAACGGCGGCAGCGGAAGTGTGGGGGTACTCGGTAATCTGCAACGGTCATGACATCGAACACGCCCCGCTACCGATTCGCCCCGTCGCCGACGGGCTTCTTCCACGTGGGTGGTGCCCGCACCGCTTTGTACAACTGGGCCTTGACGTTGCGCGAAGGTGGGACATTCGTCTTGCGCATTGAGGACACCGACGAATCGCGCAATCAACCGGAATGGACCCAGGGGATCATCGATGCGCTGGCATGGTTAGGCATCGCTAACAGCCATCCGCAGTTCGAAGGGCCGTACTTCCAGTCGGCCAATGCGCAGGCACACATCGACGCCGCAATGAAGTTGTACGCCGACGGAAAAGCGTATTTCTGTGATCTCACGGGCGAACAG
>JBILKS010000139.1:0-4518 GCA_044376595.1 Ilumatobacteraceae bacterium
ACCTCGTGGCTCGTGGTCGCGGCAAAGCCGCCGCAAATGGTCTTCTCACTGCGTTCGTCGTCGGCAAGACGCCTGCGCGGCGCAGATTGCGCAGACTTCTCTTGATTCGCTCGCGCAACGTCGTCCGACTCACATTTGCATGGCGCCTCTTGAGGCGAATCATGGTGGGAAAGCCCGAGTCGGTTCGCACTGTCAAGACGCGTCGCGCAACGATCGAAGTGGAGTGACAACACCGCCATGAGCACAAATTCGGTATTCGCGCTGGGTGACAAGGTCATGCTCGTCGACCGCAAGAAGCGGCGTTATCTGGTTGATCTCGCAGACGGCGGCGAGTTTCACAGTCATGCCGGCTTCGTGCCCCACAACGACATCGTCGGTTGCCCCGACGGCGCCGAGGTCGTTTCCACCAAAGGCGCCCGATACGTCGTGCTTCGGCCAACGCTCGAAGATTTCGTGGTGGAAATGCCCCGTGGGGCGCAGGTCATCTACCCGAAAGACCTCGCCACCATTCTCATGATCGGCGATATTCGCCCGGGCGTAAAGGTGTTGGAATCTGGGGTCGGCTCAGGGGCTCTGTCGATGGCCATGTTGCGTGCCGGTGCGCACATCTCCGGATATGAAATCCGTGAGGATTTTGCCAACCGAGCCCAAGCCAATGTCCGGGCGTTCATGGGCGAAGAGGCGTTGTCGCGCTATCAGGTGTCGTTGCGTGACTGCTACGACGGAATCGACGGAACAGACTTCGATCGGGTGGTCCTCGACCTTCCCGAGCCCTGGCACGTCGTTCCCCATGCAGCCACATCGCTGCGGCGGGGTGGAATCTTGGTGTGCTACACGCCGAGCATCACTCAAGCCGTGAAAGTCACCGAGACACTCGACGAACGCTGGACAGGTGTTCGCACGCTCGAGGTTCTGCATCGCACATGGCACATCGAAGGTCAATCGGTTCGACCCGATCACAGGATGGTTGCCCACACGGGGTTTTTGACAGCCGCTCGGTTGATCGAGCAGTGATGGCTCAGGGAGCCAACTTCAGGTTGTGCTGATCAGGGCTCGATGAAGATGCACTCGCCGGGGCACTCTTCGGCGGACTCCACAACGGCATCGATCATGCTGTCTGCGAAGTTGGCCATTCCTTCAGCTCCCTGGGGATTGCCTTTGGCCGTTGCGAAGACCTTGCTGCCTTCTTTGACATAGGCCAGGCCGTCGTCGAGGAGAGTGAACACGTCGGGAGCAATCTCTTCGCAGAGACCGTCGCCAGTGCACAAATCTTGATCGATCCAGACCTTCATCGCGTTGCTTCCTCCTGAAAAGGGCGCCGACTCGTTGGCGCTCGACCCAAGAATACACACAACGACCCGCTGCGACCATGTTTTCCGTGACAAATCGTTTCCTCGAACGGATTTCGGGCTGGCACTGGAACGGACTCCGGCAGGGTGATAGAGAAAGAAGAGTGTCGAGCGACCAAGGAGGTTGACCGTGGCGGACGAGATTCGGGATGGTGCCGGAACGTCTGACGTGCGCGTTCGACAACTCGAAGCGGGTCTTCTCGACTCGAAGAGCAAGTTGGCCCACGCTGTTGCACAGAACGAGAAGCTTTCCTACACCCTGCGCGAAGCTCGGGAACACATCGCCAACCTGCGCGAAGAAGTCGAAAAGCTCACCCGACCACCTTCCGCCTACGGCATTGTGGTCGGCAAGAACGACGACGACACCGTCGACGTGCTCACGAGCGGACGCAAGATGCGCGTTCACTTGCATCCGGACATCGACTTCGAGACGCTCGAGCGTGGAGCGGAAGTGGTGCTCAACGAATCGTTGAACGTGGTCATGGCTCGCCAGCCGGAGGTGTCCGGCGAGGTGGTGACCATGAAGGACATGTGCGAGGACGGCATTCGTGCCATCGTCACGACACGGGGAGACGACGAACGGGTCTGCGAGCTTGCAGATGTACTGCGGGGAACACGTCTGCGCAACGGCGATCTGCTGCGCCTCGAGTCGCGCAGCAACCTCTTGGTCGAGAAGTTGCCGCAACCCGAAGTAGAGGATCTCCTGCTCGAAGAGGTGCCGGACATCGACTATTCAGACATCGGTGGCCTCGACAACCAAATCGACCAGATCGCCGACGCCGTCGAATTGCCTTTCCTCCACAGTGATCTTTTTGCCGAACACCAACTTCCCGCTCCGAAGGGAATCCTTCTCTACGGCCCTCCCGGATGTGGCAAGACACTGATCGCGAAGGCGGTAGCCAACAGCCTCGCCAAGAAGGTTGCGGGCGCCACCGGAGACGCCAAGGGCCGCAGCTACTTCATCAACGTGAAAGGTCCGGAACTCCTCAACAAATATGTGGGGGAGACCGAACGACAGATCCGCCTGATCTTCCAGCGGGCGCGGGAGAAGAGCGAAGAAGGTTGGCCCGTCATCGTGTTCTTCGACGAAATGGACTCGATGTTTCGCACACGTGGCACGGGAATCAGCAGCGACATGGAGTCAACCATCGTTCCGCAGCTGCTCGCCGAGATCGACGGCGTTGAGGGACTGCGCAACGTTATTGTGATTGGAGCCACCAACCGCGAAGATCTGATTGATCCAGCCATTCTTCGGCCCGGTCGACTCGACGTGAAGATCAAAATCGAACGTCCGAACGAGGAGTCGGCTCGCCACATCTTTGCTCGCTACCTGACGTGCGACCTCCCCCTGTCGACCGAGGCGTTCGCCTCACCCGACGAAGACCCCCAGGCGGTCGTCGATCGCATGATTGATACTGCCGTGGTCGACATGTACAGCTCGGACGCCGTGAATCGTTTCCTCGAAGTCACCTATCAGAATGGCGACAAAGAAGTTCTCTATTTCCGCGATTTTGCCTCTGGTGCCATGATCGAGAACATCGTGCGACGTGCCAAGAAACTGGCCATCAAGCGCACCATCGCAAGCGGTGAACGGGGGATCAAGGCAAGCGACTTGATCGACTCGATCCGCCAGGAGTTCAAGGAACACGAGGACCTGCCGAACACCACCAATCCCGACGACTGGGCTCGAATCTCGGGCAAGAAGGGCGAACGGATTGTGTTCATTCGCACGCTGGTGAACGAGCACGAGGATCCGCAACACTCTCTCGGCGGCAAATCGATCGAGCGGGCCGTGACCGGCCAGTACCTCTAGGAACCTGCCATGGCTCTGCACAAGGTGTGCGGCATCGAGACGGAGTTCGGCATCATCACCCGGGGATTCGACTCAAATCCCGTCGTGGCATCGTCTGTTCTCGTCAATGCCTATTCCGGCTCTTTTCCGCAGATGGCGGGCTGGGACTTTCAGGACGAGTCTCCGGCCTCTGATGCTCGCGGTTTCGTACTCGAAGATGCCTTCCCTCCGGAGGTCGAGACACATCTGGTCAACACGGTGTTGACGAACGGTGCCCGGTACTACGTCGACCATGCGCACCCCGAGGTATCTACTCCGGAATGCAGCAGTGCCTCCGAGGTGGTGCGCTTCGACGTCGCCGCTGAAGAGATCATTCGCCAGAGCATGCGTGCCGCCAATGCCATGCTGCCTGCCGGGCACGAAATCGTGACCTACAAGAACAACTCGGATGGCAAGGGGAACTCCTACGGGTGCCACGAGAACTATCTCGTCGACAGACAGACTCCGTTCGGCCGATTGGCCGCCCTTGTCACCTCCCATTTCGTGACTCGGCAGGTGTTCACCGGTGCCGGAAAAGTGGGCTGCGAAAAGCCCGGTATGTCGTTCCAGTCCGTGCCGTACCAAATCTCGCAAAGAGCCGATTTCTTCGAAGAAGAAATCGGCCTCGAAACCACGCTGAAGCGACCCATCGTCAACACTCGCGATGAACCGCACTGCAATCCCAACCTGTACCGCCGCCTGCACGTAATCGTGGGCGACGCGAACATGAGCCAGGTCGCCACGTTTCTGAAGGTTGGTGTCACGGCAATCGTGCTCGCCATGATCGAAGATGATTTCCTTCCCCACGATCTGCAACTTGCCCAACCGCTGTCGGCGATGTGGGCCGTGAGTCACGATCCCACACTTCGCGCAACAGTCGAACGCATCAACGGCAAAACGGCAACGGCGCTCGAGATGCAGATGCAGATGCTCGAGTTCGCCTCGTCGTATGCCGCTTCACGGGGATTGGCTTGCGTCGAGCAGCCGGGCTCGGACGGCGAGGGGCAAGTCATTCTTCGCGAATGGAAACGAGTTCTCGAGGGACTCCAGGCGAATCCGAGTTCCGTTGCTGACTCGGTCGACTGGGTGGCAAAGCAGGACCTCATTTCTGCCTTCAGCGCTCGCCACGGGCTGAAAGAGGGCGATGTGCGGGCAAAGGCACTCGATCTGCAATATCACGACATGCGTCCCGAAAAATGTCTCGCCACCCGACTGGGCCTGCGAACGATGGTGTCCCCACAGGACGCCGAGGCAGCCATGACGATGCCACCCACCACCACGCGTGCATGGTTTCGGGGGGAATGCCTGCGCAAATGGCCCGCGGATGTCGTTGCGGCG
>JBILKS010000009.1:0-13560 GCA_044376595.1 Ilumatobacteraceae bacterium
CCACATCGACAGAGAAAACGCCTCTCCAGCGACAACTCGACGGCCTCGCGCACCAACTGGTGATCCTCGCCGGCATCGTGGTGGGCCTCGTGATGATCGCCAACCTTGCACGTGGCGAAGATTTCGGAGATGTTCTTCTCACCGCAGTGGCGTTGGCCGTGGCCGCCATTCCCGAAGGACTCCCCGCCGTCACAGTGGTGACTCTCGCCATCGGCGTGAGCCAACTCGCCCAACGCAACGCCATCATCAAGCGATTGGCTGCGGTGGAAACACTCGGTTGTACCAGCGTGATCTGCAGTGACAAAACGGGCACACTCACGCTCAATCAGATGACCGCAACGAAGTTCTGCTTCGAGGGAACCGTCAACGACGTCACTGGCGGCGGTTATTCGAAGAACGGATCGGTCGGCTCACTCAGCCCCACTCAGTCCGACACACTCATCACCACGGCCCGCGGACTCGCGCTGTGCGCCGATGCCATCGTGCACCACTCACCCACAACCGACGAGTTGGTGGGTGACCCCACCGAAGGCGCACTCGTGGTGCTCGCCGCCAAGCTGGGCGTCAACGTGGAACAGGTTCGAGCCCAGTACCCCCGCGTTGCCGAAGTTCCCTTCGACTCGGCCACCAAGTACATGGCCACTGTGCACCACTTCTCCACCGGACACGGTGATGATGTCGTGCGGATCTACGTAAAGGGCGCTCCCGACGTGGTGATGGGCCGGTGCAGTCAGGTGCTGTGGGCCAACGACACCACTGTCGACATCGCCAGCCGAAAGAGCGACCTCAATGCCGAGTACGACGCAATGGCCGCTGAAGGACTGCGTGTGCTCTCGCTCGCCGTTCGCCAGATGCCCGATGCCGAATGGCAGGAGTTCAAGCAATCCGGCGGAAATGTCGTTGACTTACTCAACGACCTCACCCTTCTCACATTGGTGGGCATTGTCGACCCGCCCCGTCCCGAGGCCAGGTTGGCGATCGCCGAGGCACAACAGGCCGGCATAGCCATCAAGATGATCACCGGCGACCATGCCGTCACCGCCGCCAGTATCGGCAAGCAGTTGGGCATCACGGGTCGTGCCGTCACCGGCGCAGACCTTGACAACATCACCGACGAAGAACTGGTGAAGCACATCGACGACATCGGCGTGTTCGCCCGCGTGGCACCCGAGCACAAGATGCGCCTCGTGGGGCTCTTGCAATCGAAGAAGAACGTTGTCGCCATGACCGGGGACGGCGTCAACGACGCCCCGGCGCTGAAGAAGTCCGACATGGGCGTTGCTATGGGCATCACCGGCACCGAAGTGTCGAAAGAAGCCGCAACCATGGTGCTCACCGACGACAACTTCGCCACCATCGTCGGTGCGGTCAAGCAAGGTCGTGCGATCTATCACAACATCGTGTCGTTCGTTCGCTTCCAGTTGTCCACCGCAATTGGTTTCGCAGTGCTCTTCCTTGCTGCCTCGGTCTTCGGTATCGCCAACGGCAAGCCATTCGCTGCCATTGCGATTCTCTGGGTCAACATCATCATGGACGGCCCTCCCGCCATGGCGCTTGCCTTCGACAAACCCGTGTCGAACGTGATGTCACAGCCACCGCGGCCGATGAGCGAGCCCATCCTCACCAAGCGCCGTTGGTCTGCCGTGATTCTCTCGTCCATCGTCATGGCAGCGGGCACCCTGTTGGTTCTGGAGCTTGCCCCGGGCGAAGCGGGCTACGACACCGCATCGATTGCCAGCACCATGGCCTTCGTTACCTTCGTCTTCTACCAGTTCTTCAACATCCTGAACTCCCGCAACGAAACACACAGCGTGTTCAACCGTCGCACCTTCACCAACTGGAGACTGTGGGTAGCGCTCGGCAGCACGTTGTCGATCCAGATCTTGGTGACCATCATCGGGCCCTTGCAGGACCTCTTCAACGTCACGTCGATCTCCTTCGTCCAGTGGCTCATCTGTGCCGCGGTCGCGTCAAGCGTCGTGGTGGTCGAGGAGATCCGCAAGTTGGTTGTCCGCCACTAGAACTGCACCACACCAGTCCGTGTCACACCCGTGACGCAGACTGGTGTGGTGCATCTGTTCATCTTGTTTGTTCTGCCCCCAGTGATGGTTGCGATTGCGCTTCTCATCGGTTGCTGGTCCGAGATTCGTGCCATTCTCCAGCGCCGCACAGAACTCCTTGCGGTGTGCGCAAGCACCGGCTTCGACCACAATCTTGCATTCGAGATCGCCGACGTCGATCGTGACAGTATCGAGCGTCGTCTCCTGCGCATGGGCCTGCAAGGGGTCGTGGCCTTCATCATCGTCATGGTTCCGTGCCGGTTCATCCTTCTGCACCTGGCCCGCGAGTTCGGTTGGTCCAGCGACACTCGTCTCGCGCTTGCCACCATTGTCCCGATCGCCGGGCCACTCCTGTGGTCGGGCATCCAGGCAGGCCGCACGGCCGAGTTCATCTGACCTCCGCACACACGATGTGGTCCGCCAACGGTTTGTCGGAAGGCCTTGCCTTCTGACACGATGAGTTGCAATGGCAGATCGCATTGTTCGGGCAGCTGGTGGCGTGGTGTGGAGACACACTGCAACCGGCAAGCCTCAGCTATTGCTGGTCCATCGGCCGGGCGAGGGTTACGACGACTGGACTTTCCCCAAGGGAAAGCGCGACGATGCCGACTCGAGCGAAGAAGATTGCGCCGTTCGTGAGGTGTGGGAAGAGACAGGTCTGCACTGCCGTATCGGACACGAACTCTGCCGGGTCAGCTACATCGACCGCAAGGGACGCCCCAAGCGCGTGCGCTACTGGACAATGACGGTTCTGGGCGGGAAGCCCACTCACTCATTCGAAGTCGATGCCGTGGCCTGGCTGCCCCCCGACAAGGCCCGTCAAAAGCTCACTTACGAGCGGGACCTCCTCATCATTGACTGCTTCGAGCAGTACCTGAAGTCCGGTTTGACCGAATAATCCGCACCTCGGACTCTTCGGGCTCCTCTTCCAGATCAGCCAAGCCGTGTCCGGCAGTTGAAACCTCCTCAGACACACACTCTGGGTGACACCGACACCGCAGGAGAATTACGATGCCCATTACGGAAGCTCAAAGGTTCGAGATGCACCTCGGACTCAGGAACAGTTTGGGAGACAACGTGGCCAACTCGCTCATGGAACACCTGCCACCCAGCGGCTGGAGTGACGTGGCCCGCACGCACGACATCGAACGCCTCGACGATCGAATCACCGGACTCGAGAACAGACTGAGCCGAGACATTCACGGCCTCCGCAACAGCAGCCGCGTGATCATCGGAACCATGATCACCATCTCACTCGGACTCTTCGGGCTCCTCTTCCAGATCAGCCAAGCCGTGTCCGGAGGCTGACCGGGTCAGATGTCGGCGTAGCCGGTTTTTTCGAGTTCTTCGGCAAGTTCCGGGCCGCCTGACTTCACGATCTTGCCCGCGGCAAGAATGTGCACGAAGTCGGGCTTGAGTTCTTCCAAGAGTCGCGCATAGTGCGTGATGACCAGCACACCCACATTGTCTTCCTGGGTTGCGGCTTCGACACGACGAGCGCAGTCACGCAATGCATCGATGTCGAGACCAGAGTCGAGCTCGTCGAGGATGGCAAACTTCGGCTTCAGGAGGGCCAGCTGCAATGTTTCGTTGCGCTTCTTCTCTCCGCCGGAAAGATCGACGTTCATCGAACGCTCGAGAAGTGCGGTGTCGAAATTGATGCGCTCGGCCTCGGATGCGATCTGCGCAGCGAGGGCTTTGGTATCGCGACCACGGGTTGTGAATGCCTCAGACATCACACGATCAAGATGCACACCGGGCACTTCCGTGGGGTACTGCATCACCAAGTGCAGGCCGGCAACAGCTCGCTCCCATGCGGGAAGTTCGAGAAGGTTCTGGCCGTCGAGAGTGACCGAACCACCGAGGATCTCGTATCCCGGCTTGCCCATCACCACACTGGACAAGGTGGACTTACCGGCACCGTTGGGACCCATGACGGCGTGCACTTCGCCGGAGTTGATGGTGAGGCTGATGCCATTGAGAATCTGCTTGCCGGGAATACCCGCAACAAGGTTGTCGATGATGAGTGTTGACATTGTTCGTGTTCCTGTCAGGACTGGGGAGTAACGAAGACATCGGAGCCGTCGACGACGACGTCGAAAACGGCCACGGGTTGGGTGGCGGGCAGGGTGTTGGGCGTACCAGTGGTGAGGCTGAAGGCACTGCCATGCTTCCAACACTCGAGTTCCTTGGTGCCGCAATGCACTTCACCTTCGGACAACGAGATGTTGGCGTGGCTGCAGCGGTCTGCAATGGCATACAAACTGCCGTCGATGTTGACCAGCGCAACGGCGACTCCGTTGACATCGACCTTGGTGGCGGTGCCGTGGGCGAAGTCGGTGAGCGTCCCTACTTTGATCTTGCTCACTTGGCACCACCGTTCGAGGCCAGCTTGTCGGCGACTTTCTTCTGCAGGTCGCTGACGATGTCCAACTTGGGCAGACGTTCGAGAACCTCGTTGAAGAAGCCCAACACAACGAGACGCTCGGCGATCTCGGGTCGGATGCCGCGGCTCTCGAGATAGAACCGCTGTTCGTTGTCGATGGGACCCACCGTGCTGGCGTGGCTGCACTTCACGTCGTTGGTTTCGATCTCCAGGTTCGGCACGCTTTCGGCCCATGCGCCCTCGGAGAGTGTGAGGTTGCGGTTGGTTTGGTAGGCCTGTGACCCGTTGGCATCTTTCTCGATGCGAATGAGGCCGGTGTACACGCTCTTGGCTGTGTCCTGCACGGCGCCCTTGAACAACAAGTCGCTGTGGGTGCGCGGCGCAACGTGGGTCTGCAACGTACGGAAGTCGTGCATTTGGTCGCCATCGGCGAAGTACAACGCCACCTGCTGGGTATTTGCGTTGGGACCCACCAAACGCGCTTCGGTGCGCACGCGGGCATAATCGCCGCCGAGAGCCACCGTGAAGATGCGCGTGTTGGAGTCACGCTCACCGAGCGACTGCTGATGAGCGATCTGCCACGTCTTGTTGCCCAGTTCGTTGATGGCCATGTAGGTGATGCGGGCGGCTTGCGCGGCGCGCATCTCGACAACGGGAATCACGAGGGAGTCGATGTCGTCGGCAGAGACGAAGCGCTCGACCACCGTGACCTCGCTGTTTTCGCCGGCGTCGATGACCAGGCGTGGGGTGGCAAGAACTCCGCTCTTGTCGACCGTACGTGTGATGACGATGGGCGCGTCGAAGACCTTGCCCTTCGGCACCGTGACCGTGAGGATGTCGGCATTGGCAGTGTCGGACTGGATGGCACTGATCTCGGCGAATGCATCGACGGCAATGGGCATCGCGATGCCGCAATCGGCGAATCGGCCCTGAGCATTCAATGCGCCGGCTTGGTCGACGATGGTGGTGGCCACCTTGCCTGCCACGTACTTGTCGAGCACCAGTTCTTCGATGCGGCTGTAGCGCCAGATCTCTTCTTCGGTGGTGGGGAGCGTGACCCCGGGATACGACGCGAGCGTGCTCATCTTTGTCCTTGTTTTCCGATTCGTTTGGGGGATTACTTCTTGCGACCGAAGCGCCACCAGCGACGCTTTTTGGTCTGGAACTCTTCGAGCCATTCGAGGCCCGCCGCGTTCACGATGTCTTCGGCGGCGTCGAGAACCGCGGCGGCCGAACCATCATCGAGACCCGGCGGCTCTTCGGGAGTCTTCGGTGCGATTGCGGTTCCCTGCACCCATGCCACATCGATCATTCGACGTTCGTAACGAGCACAGTTGTCCGGGCAACGCCAAGGAGCCTCGGGAGCCAAATCGAGTGTGCACTTGCGAACCGCATCACCGTTTGCATAGGTGCGCGTCTCATAGTGCTTGCACTCGGCCCGCATGGGCATCAGCCAACCGAGCCTTCCATCTGCAGTTCGATGAGACGGCTCCACTCCACTGCGTATTCCATGGGCAATGTACGGGTGACGGGCTCGATGAATCCGTTGACCACCATGCTCATGGCCTGCTCTTGGGAGAGACCGCGACTCTGGAGATAGAACAACTGCTCATCGGCGATCTTCGACACCGTGGCCTCGTGGCCGATCTGCGCGTCGCGCTCGCCCACTTCCATGTAGGGGAACGTGCGTGACTCGCTGGTCTCGTCGAGAATCAAAGCGTCGCACTGCACGTGGCTCTTGCAGCCGTAGGCACCCTCTTCCACGCGCACGAGACCGCGGTACGTGGTGATGCCTCCATCTTTGGAGATCGACTTGGACACGATCTTCGACGACGTCTCGGGTGCTGCGTGCACCATCTTGGCGCCGGCATCCTGGTGCTGGCCTTCGCCTGCATAGGCCACCGACAACACCTCGCCCGTGGCCTTGGGTCCCACCAGATAGACGGAGGGGTACTTCATGGTGAGCTTGGAACCGATGTTGCCGTCGATCCACTCCATGTGTCCCTCGGCTTCGACACGCGCACGCTTGGTGACCAGGTTGTACACGTTGGGCGACCAGTTCTGGATGGTGGTGTACGTGACGCGAGCGCTGGGCTTGACCACGATCTCCACGACTGCAGAGTGCAACGAGTCGCTGGTATACACCGGAGCCGAACAACCTTCGATGTAGTGCACCTTCGAGCCTTCGTCGGCGATGATGAGCGTGCGCTCGAACTGTCCGGCGTTTTCCGAGTTGATGCGGAAGTACGCCTGCAACGGCATGTCGCACTCGACTCCCGGTGGCACGTAGATGAACGAGCCGCCCGACCACACGGACGTGTTGAGCGCGGCGAACTTGTTGTCTCCCGGCGGAATGACCGTGCCGAAGTACTGCTTCACGAGGTCCGGGTATTCGCGCAACGCGGTGTCCATGTCGCAGAACAGGATTCCCTGCGCCTCGAGGTCTTCGCGGTTGCGGTGGAACACCACTTCTGATTCGTACTGTGCGGTGACGCCGGCCAGGTACTTGCGCTCGGCCTCGGGAATACCCAACTTCTCGTAGGTGTTCTTCATCTGCTCGGGCAGGTCGTCCCACTCGTCGACCTGCTCGGTGGCGGGCTTCAGGTAGTAGTAGATGTCCTGGAAATCGATGTCGGGCATGTTGTCGGCAAACCACTTGGCCATGGGCTTGCGATCGAACATCTTGAGCGAACGCAGGCGGTACTCGCGCATCCACTCGGGCTCGCCCTTCCACCACGAAATCTGCTCGACAACCCCGTCGTTCAGGCCTTTTTTCGGCGCGAATGCGTATTCGACGCTGTCATCACTCCAGCCAAGCTGATACTTGCTGAGATCCAGATCGAAGGTGCTCATGGCTTCTCCAGGTGAGTCGGGGGCGAAAAATCGGCGTGGATAATTTCCACTACGGCCATAGTAACAATCCCCCCGCCCGAGTCCACTCGTGGTCTGTGAAAGGGGACGAACCGACCAGCCTCCTCGCCATCAACCACCGTTACAACGGCCGCCATCGTTAGCCTGCCCTCACTCTATGGAACGCTTCGGTCTCGTCGGCCTGCCCAATGCGGGCAAGTCCTCTCTCTACAACGCCCTCACTGGTGGCGGGGCCCTCGCCGCCCCCTATGCCTTTGCCACGAAAGACCCCAACATCGGGGTGGCCAAAGTGCCCGACAACCGTCTCGACCTGCTGGCCAAGATGTCGAAAACCAAGAACACAGTGCACGCCTCAGTCCAGGTGGTCGACATCGGAGGCCTGGTGGAGGGAGCCAGCAAGGGAGAAGGCCTCGGCAACAAGTTCCTCGCCAACATCCGTGAAGTCGACGCCATCGTCTTCGTGTTGCGCGCCTTCGAAGACGACGACGTGCCTGGTCCGTCCGACCCACTCGAGCACCTCCGCGTGGTGGAACTCGAGTTGGCTCTGGCCGACCTGGAAACCGTGGAGTCCCGACTCGCCCGTGCCCAGAAAGCCGCCAAACTCGACCGCAATGTTCTGGAAGAGGCCCAGGCCCTGGAGACTGCGCATGTGGCGCTCGCCGAAGGCTTGCCTCTCTACCGCGCCGGGCTCTCCAACGACGTGCGCGCCGCTCTTGCACCGCACTTTTTGCTCACCAACCGACGCGTGTTGGCCGTGGTCAACGTGGGTGAAAACGAACTCGACAAGATTCCCGAGATGGAGACCCGCGTTCGCAACGAGATGGCACCTCCCGGATCGAAGAGCGAAGGCGAAGTCGAGGTGCTGGGCATGAGTGTTCAACTCGAGGCCGAGGCCGCACAACTCGACGAGGCCGACCGTGCCGAGATGTTGGGAGCCTTGGGTCTGGGCGAAGGAGCACTCCCCCGCTTGGTGCGCAGCGCCTACCACCTCCTCGGCTTGCGCACCTTCTTCACCACCGGCGAAAAAGAGACGCGTGCTTGGACATTCAACGCCAACGCCAAGGCACCCGAGTGCGCCGGAAAGATTCACTCCGACCTGCAGCGCGGCTTCATCCGCGCCGAGGTCATCCACTGGGACGAACTGCTCGAGATCGGGTCGTGGAACAAGGCAAAGGAACTGGGCAAGGTCCGCGCCGAAGGCAAAGAGTACGAAGTGCTCGACGGCGACGTGATGGAGATCCGGTTCAACGTGTGATGGAAGTGAGTCGGTGAACGGCTGGATCGTGCACGACACGCGCGTCGTGTCGAGTGTCAACGTCGCGACGTCGCGACAGGCCAAGCGCATCGGCCTGAAGGCGCATCCCGATGCCTCGATCCCGCTGGTCATCGAATCGTGTCGCTGGGTGCACACATTCGGCATGCGTTTCCCCATCGACGTGGCATTTCTCGACGCAGAGAACTCCGTCGTCGCACTGCGCGAAATGAAACCCAACCGACTGGGCATGCCCGTGCGCCGCGCTGTTCGTGTCGTCGAAACCGAGCCCGGGGCGTTTCACCACTGGGGCCTGAAGATCGGCGACGTGATCGACATCCATCTCTCCCATCTCGACGGTGCACCATGAGCGGTCAGTTGATCCTGGTCGCCACACCCATCGGCAATCTCGGCGACATCACACAGCGCGCAGTCGACGCACTCAGCAACGCCCACATCATCGCCTGCGAGGACTCGCGACACTCCGGCAAACTGGTGAAGCATCTCGGTATCGCCAACGCCAAGTACCTGGTGGTCAATGAACACACCGAGCGCGATGCCAGCGCGGCCATCGTCGATGCAATCCATGCTGGCAAAACGGTGGCTCTCATCACCGATGCCGGAACACCCGGAATCTCCGACCCGGGTGGGGTCGTGGTGCAGGCCGTCATCGATGCGGGCCTGCCTCTCACCTCGACCCCCGGCCCGGCGGCGTTCGTGATGGCGCTCGTGCTCAGCGGTCTGCCCACCACGCGCTTCGTCTTCGAGGGCTTCCTGCCACGTTCCGGCACCGATCGCGCCGATCGACTCCAACAGATCGCGGCCGAACAGCGCACCGTGGTGTTCTACGAAGCACCGCACCGCATTTCACGCACGCTCGCCGACATTGCCAAGGTGTGCGCTCCGCAGCGACGCATTGCCGTGGCCCGCGAACTCACGAAACTTCACGAAGAGATCTGGCGTGGCACCGTCGCCGATGCACCGGCGCACTTCGACTCGAACGAGCCGATGGGCGAGTTCGTCGTGGTGTTGGAAGGTGCCGCACCGGCCGATGCCGCCTCGGCAGACGACATCGACGCGGCGCTCGACTCTGCTCTTGCCTCGGGAATGTCGGTGCGCGATGCCGCCGATGCAGTGGCCAGTGCTCTGGGTGTCGCCAAGCGCGTGGCCTACCAGGCCGCACTCGCCCGAAAAGATCGACCACAATGAAGACAATGAGCACCGGAAAGCGTGGCGTTTTGTTCTTCGACCTCGATGGCACGCTCGCCGATTCCGGCGCGGGAATCATGGGTGCCATGAACGAAGTGCTCGCGGCACGCGGTCACACTCTGCTCACACGTCACGATCTCGGCCACATCGTGGGCCCACCACTTGCAACTTCGTACTCGTCGTTCTTCGTTCCACGTGGACTGCCACACGACGGTGCCGACGATTTCATTCGTGACTACCGCGCCGTCTACACGCCGAAATACCTGCCGCAGACCGCGGCCTTCGACGGCATTCATGACGTCCTCGCCGCCCTGTCTGCGTCGTGGCATCTCGGCATCGTCACCTCCAAGCCCGAAAAGCAGGCCCACATGGCGCTCGATTCGTCGGGTGTCGGCAAGTTCTTCGCCCATGTGGTTGCCGCGCCGTCCGATGCATCGGTACCGAAGGCTCGACTCTTGGAGCGTGCAGTTGCCGACATGGAATCACTGTTGGGCGCCACGCTCGATCTCGCCACGTGCTGGATGATCGGCGATCGTCACCACGACATCGATGCCGCAACGGAAGTCGGCACACGATCGATGGGTGTGTTGTGGGGGTTCGGCTCGCGCGAAGAACTCACCGGTGCCGGAGCGCACGCCGTGGTGGAATCACCACAGGACATCCTGACGCACTTCAGCTGAGCATCAAACAGGCCGTGGCGCAACGGCCATCTGGCGGCTCAATGCCACCAGGTTGCCTGCTTCGTCCCACAACTCACCGTCGGCCTCGACCAATCCACCCTGGGCCACACGTGTGCGAAACGAACATGCGAGTCGCGTACCCACCGGCCGGGCACGCACGTGCACGGTGAACTCGAGAGTCGGAACCCAACCCCGGGCGAAGGGGATGTTGAACACGGGCGGGGGGAATGCGTCTGCGGCCAACAACAGCGACAAGGTGTCGATGGGGCGTTGATCAGCGAACGAAAACCATGCGCGCACGCGGGCGTCGTCGATGGTTTCGCCTCTCATGAACGCCGCGTCGGCGGGATGAATGCGCGCGTCGAGTTTCGCCGTGAGTGCAACCCGTGTGCTCTCTTCGGTGTCGTTGCGATGAATGCACTCGTCGAAGGGCGGCAGTTCGGGCGGCACGGCAGTCATGTGAGCAACGTCGGCATCGGCCATCTCGCCGCACGCACCGAGCACGCGCAGGATCTCGCGACCCGCGCCACCGTCTGCGGCAACGGTGCGCATGGATGCCGTCATCGTGGTGACCAACTTCCCCGTCTTCACCGTCTCCACATCGACGGTGATCGGTGCGGCAGGACCCGGTGCCAGGTAATGCGCGGTGATGCTGAATGGATCACGGCGCCCCGATCGGTGCAACATCGCCCGACCGGCAAGAGCGAGGAGATAACCACCGTTGGCGTTGCCATGAATGTCCCAGCCGTCGTGCACGACGCCGGTGAATCGTCCATCTCCCACGTCCTCGACGTTGGTGGCGTTGTCGAAGGCGAAAGTCACGGGGTTGAAGCGTATCCTCGTGGGGTGGCGCGTTTCTCTCTCACTACCCCCATCTATTACGTCAATGCGCGACCGCACCTCGGCCATGCCTACACCACCATCGTGGGCGATGCACTAGCCCGGTGGCATCGACTGTGCGGCGACGACGTGCACTTCCTCACCGGCACCGACGAACACGGCCTGAAGATTCAACAGGCGGCCGATGCCGCGGGCGTCACGCCACAAGAGTTCACCGACTCCATCGCCCCGCTGTTCGCCCAGGCCTGGGACCGCCTCGACATCAGCTACGACGATTTCATCCGCACCACCGAAGAGCGCCACAAGCGCGGCGTGGCCAAGCTGCTGCAGGCCTGCTACGAAGCCGGCGACATCGAACTCGACAAGTATGCGGGTCTCTATTGCGTCGCCTGCGAGGCCTACTTCACGCAGGAAGAACTCGACGGCGACAACTGCCCCATTCACAAGCGCCCGGTCGAGCACGTCGAAGAAGAGAACTACTTCTTCCGCCTCTCACGTTTCGGTGATCGCCTTCTCGATTGGTATGCCAAGCATCCCAACAGCATCACGCCTTCGCACCGCATGAACGAGGTCACCAGCTTCATCAAGCAGGGCCTCCTCGATTTCTCCGTCAGTCGAAAGAGTCTGAAGTGGGGCATCCCGCTTCCGTGGGACAACGATCACGTTGCCTACGTGTGGTTCGACGCCTTGGCCAACTACATCACCGCCGTGGGCTACGGCACCGACGACGCCGAGTTCCAGAAGAACTGGCCGGTGTCCGTTCACCTCATCGGCAAGGACATCATCCGATTCCACTGCGTGTACTGGCCCGCCATGTTGATGTCGGCCGGCATCGAGCCCCCACAACACTGGGCCGTCGGCGGCTGGCTGCTGGTGGGTGGCGAGAAGATGAGCAAGACGTCGGGCAACGTGGTGAATCCGCTCGATCTCATCGATGAATTCGGTGTCGACGGATTCCGCTACTACGTGCTCTCCGACACCGTCTACGGCAGCGACGGCGACTTCACCTACGAGGGAATGGTCACCCGGTACAACTCCGATCTCGCCAACAACCTCGGCAACCTGGCGGCACGCGTGGCCACGGTCGTGCAAAAGAAGTGCAACGGCGTGGGCACCGCTCCGCGCCCCGACAGCCCGCTGCGCGCGGCCGCCGAAGCAGCAGTTGCCGACACCACAGCCATGTGGAACTCGTACCAACCCAGCAAGGCACTCGAGGCCACGTGGTCGTTGATCCACGCCACCAACGCATTCCTCGAGAACCACGAACCCTGGAAAGCCGAACCCAGCAATGAGCTGAACGGCATCATGGGCGACGCGCTCGAAGCATTGCGTATCGTGTCGATCCTCTGCGTTCCCGCGGTTCCCCACACCGCGCAGACCGTCTGGGAGCGAATCGGCATGCCGGGTGACGTGGCGGAACAACGGATTCCGAATAGCGTGACATGGGGTCGGTACCCCGCTGGAAACACCGTGGTCAAGGGCGATTCGCTCTTCCCGCGGAAGTCCAAGTGACCCTTCCCCTCTGATCTCCCATCACGACACAGTCAGGCCAACACCCATGTGGACAGACACGCACTGTCACCTCGATGACGAACGTATGCCGGGCGGCGCCGACGACGCCGTGCGTGCGGCCGTTGCCGCCGGCGTGTCCACCATGGTCAGCATCGGAACCGACGCAGCCTCCAGTGCCGACGCCATCGCCATTGCCGCACGGCATCCCGAAGTCTGGGCAACGGTGGGTCTGCACCCGCACGAAGCACAGCACGGGGTCGAGCAACTGCTTCCTTACGTCACGCAACCTCGGGTTGTTGCCATCGGTGAGTGCGGGCTCGATTACTACTACGAGCACTCCGACCGTCCGTCGCAACGCGAGGCATTCGCACAACAGATTCGCCTCGCTCATCAGCACCAACTCACGCTGGTGATCCACTCCCGCGACGCATGGGACGAAACCCTCGACATCCTCGACGCCGAAGGCGTCCCCAGCCACACCATCATGCATTGCTTCAGTGGCGGACCCGCCGAGGCCCGCAAATGCGTCGAGCGCGGCATCTACCTGTCGTTCTCGGGCATCGTCACGTTCAAGAACGCCCAGGATCTTCGCGACGCGGCGCTGGTGTGCCCCGACGATCGCCTGCTGATCGAAACCGACAGCCCGTATCTCGCCCCCGTGCCCCATCGCGGACGCGACAACCAACCGGCCCTCGTTGCCGTGGTCGGCACGGCAATTGCCGCTCTGCGCGGCATGGAACCCGAGGCATT
>JBILKS010000140.1:0-4511 GCA_044376595.1 Ilumatobacteraceae bacterium
ACGCGACTACTCACCGTCGAACGCGACGGCCAACGACTGACAAGGCAGGACGTCATGGGCTTCTGCCAGTTCCTGCTGGTTGCCGGAAGCGCGACGACGACACTGCTCATCGGCAACGTCATGGCGAGGCTGGTGGACGATCCGGAGTTGTCGGCGAGGCTGCGCGACGACGAGACGTTGATCGAGTCGGCGGTTGAAGAGAGTCTTCGCATCGATGCGCCGGTGCACGGTTTGTTTCGCACCAACGACGAACCTGTGTGCATGCACGGGGTGGACATTCCGGAGAACAGCAAGGTGCTCGCACTCTTCGGCTCTGCGAACCTCGACCCCGAGGTGTGGGAGGCGCCCGACGAGTTTCGTCTGGATCGTGATCTCGTGCAGTTGCGCAAACATTTCGCCTTCGGCGTGGGGATCCACTACTGCCTCGGCGCACCGTTGGCGCGAATGGAAGCGCAACTCACGGTTCAACAAATGCTGCGCCGTCTGCCCAAGTTGCGCGCAGACGGCCATCGCGAACTCGTGCGCGCATCGGTGTTGAAGGGTTTCGAGACCCTGCCAGTTGCCTGGGGTTGATCGAGCGCAGACTCGGTCTAGAGAACGAAGTTCACCAAGCGACCGGGCACGATGATCTCCTTCTTCGGCGTTGCGCCAGCAAGGAGCTCTTGAACCTTCGGATCGGCAAGCGCCGCTGCTTTGAGTGTGGCCTGATCTGCGCTGACCGCAACCATGAGTCGGGTGCGCACCTTGCCGTTGATCTGTACCGGAATCTCCACCGTGTCGCTGGTCAACAAGGCGGGATCCGCCTTGGGGAACGGCTGGTAGGTGATGGTGGTGTCGTGGCCGAGTCGCGACCACACCTCTTCGGCGAGGTGGGGGCACAGCGGGGCCAGCATGATCGACAACGCCGTGGCCACTTCGCGCGGGCACGTGCCGTGCTCGGCCACGAAAGGTGTGAGCGCATTGTTCAACTCGATCAACTTGGCTATTGCGGTGTTGAAACGGAGATTGTCCATGTCGGCGCCGACTCCATCGATGCAGCGGTGCAACGCGCGCCGAAGATCGTCGGTGGGGGCGATGTCGGAGACGTGGGTTTCGCCGCTGTCTTCGTCGACCACGTTGCGCCACAGGCGCTGCAAGAACCGCTGCATTCCGACGACGTCGCGTGTGTTCCACGGGCGACTTGCCTCGAGCGGCCCCATGGACATCTCGTAGAGACGGAAAGTGTCGGCACCGTATTCCTGGTACATGTCGTCGGGTGTGACGATGTTCTTCAGGCTCTTGCCCATCTTGCCGTACTCGCGGCTCACTTCTTCGTCCTCGTAGAAGTAGGTCCCGTCGCGTTCTTCCACGTCGCTCGCGGGCACCGGCTGTCCCCGCATGTCGCGGTAGGCGTACGCCTGGATGTAGCCCTGGTTGAACAAGCGATGGAAGGGCTCTTCCGATGACACATGACCGAGATCGAAGAGCACCTTGTGCCAAAAGCGCGAATAAAGGAGGTGCAACACGGCGTGCTCGACGCCGCCCACGTAGAGATCCACGCCGCCGGTGTGCCCCGGTGCGGTGGGCCCCATCCAGTAGCGCTCGACATCTTTGTCGACGAAGTGCGTGGTGTTGGTGGGATCGAGATAACGCAACTCGTACCAACACGATCCCGCCCACTGCGGCATCACGTTGACTTCGCGACGGTACACCTGTGGTCCGTCGCCGAGGTCGAGTTCGACCGTCATCCATTCCTTGGTGCGCGCCAACGGTGGAATGGGTTCGCTCACCGCATCGTCAGGGTCGAGGCCCTGGGGTTTGAAGTCGGCCAACTCGGGCAGCAGTACAGGCAGCGATGATTCGGGAACACCATGAGGATTGCCGTCGTCGTCGAAGACAATGGGGAAGGGTTCGCCCCAGTAACGCTGGCGAGCAAACAACCAGTCACGAAGCTTGTACGTGATCGCCGAGGTGCCCTTGCCGTTGGATTCGAGCCACGTGTTCATGGCGGTCTTGGCGTCGGCAACTGTGGAGTGGCCTTCCAGCGACAACTCGTTGTTGCGGGAGTTCACGTAGGGGCCGTCGCCCACGTAGGCCTCGGGCCATGTCGAGCAATCGAGGCTGACAGCGATGTCGTGCTTGGCAAACCACTCCACGGGAGGCTGCTGGGTGGCAACGATCGGCAGGTTGTACTTGCGGGCGAAAGCGAAGTCGCGCTCGTCGCCGGACGGAACGGCCATGATGGCTCCGGTTCCGTAGCCCATCAGCACGTAGTCGGCGATCCAGACGGGGATCTGTCCACCGGTGACGGGGTTGGTGGCGTACGCGCCGGTGAACACACCGGTCTTTTCGCGTGACTCGTCTTGTCGTTCGTCGTCTTTCTTGGCTGCGGCAGTGTTGCGATAGGCGGCAACGGGGTCGCGTTGATCCACTGCGGTGATGGTGTCGACCAGGGGGTGTTCGGGGGAGAGCACCATGAAGGTGGCCCCGAACAACGTGTCGGGACGCGTGGTGAACACCTCAATGGGATGCGATCCGGAAGCAAAGGTGACGTAGGCGCCGTTGCTGCGCCCGATCCAGTTGCGCTGCATCAACTTGATGGGTTCGGGCCAGTCGAGGCGCTCGAGGTCGTCGATCAGGCGATCGGCGTAGGCGGTGATGCGCATCATCCACTGGCGCATGTTGCGTTTGAAGACGGGGAAGTTGCCGATGTCGCTGCGTCCCTCGGCTGTGACTTCTTCGTTGGCAAGAATTGTGCCGAGACCCGGACACCAGTTCACGGGTGCTTCGGTGAGATACACGAGACGATGGTTGTCGACGATCTTGCGTTGTTCGTTACGTGTGAGTGTGCTCCATGCGCGTGCGTCGGGAGTGGGCCGGGTGCCCGCGGCAAACTCTGCCTCGAGTTCAGAGATCGGACGCGCGCGGTGAAGAGTGTTGTCGTACCACGAGTTGAAGATCTGCAGGAAGATCCACTGCGTCCACCGGTAGTAGTTCTCGTCGGTGGTGCTGATGCTGCGCCGGGCATCGTGGCCGAGGCCGAGGCGGCGCAACTGGCGACGCATGTTGGAGATGTTGGCCTCGGTGTTGACCCGAGGATGGATGCCTGTGGCGATGGCGTGTTGTTCGGCAGGGAGACCGAAGCTGTCGTAGCCCAGAGCGTGCAGCACGTTGTAGCCGGTCATGCGCTTGTAGCGGGCATAAACATCGGTGCCGATGTAGCCGAGAGGGTGGCCTACGTGCAGCCCGGCACCCGAGGGGTACGGAAACATGTCGAGCACGAAGAGCTTGGGTCGACCCGCAACTTTTTCGGGCTCGGCCAATGGGCCAGCGGGGTTGGGAGCTTCGAAGGTGCCATGGGCCTCCCAGTAGTCCTGCCATTTGACCTCGAGGGAATCGGCGAACGTGGCGTTGTAGCGGAAGCGAGGGGTGTTGGCTGCCATAGCGCCCACATCGTACGGCGTGAGCACGGCGGTAGCGTGACGCGCATGTCGAAACCGAGGCGCCGCCCCAGCAGTTCCTCGGCTCACAGGTATCCGAGGGAGGCCCGGCTCAACGAACTTCTTCGCGAGGTCATCGCCGATGAGCTCACGCGAATCGACGATGAACGCCTCGAGTTCGTCACCGTCACCGGAGTCGATGTCGATGCGGAGCTGAACCGGGGCATTGTCTTTTTCGACTCTCTCGCCGGCGAAGCAGCCGACGACACCATTGTCGAGGTGCTTGAAGAGCACCGTCGGCGCATCCAGTCGTCGATCGGCAAGCAAGTGCGGGCAAAGAAGACGCCCGTTCTCGAGTTTCGTCCCGACAAGGTGATTCGCGCCGCCGAGCGCATCGACGAAGTGTTGCGCGCCGACAACGAGCGCCGCGAGCGCGAGGCTCGCGGTGTCGGCAGCTCGGCCTCGGTCGAGTCCTCGCCTGCAGACGAAGAGTAAGTCCCGGACGAACATGGCAAAGCGCCGCCCGCCCACAGTGCACGGTGTCGTGCTGGTCGACAAGCCGGCCGGCATGACCAGCCACGATGTCGTTGGAAAGTTGCGCAAATCCCTGGGAGAACGGCGCATCGGCCACGCCGGAACACTCGACCCCGATGCCACCGGCGTGCTTGTGGTGGGAGTGGGTCGTGTCACGCGACTCATGCAGTTCGTCACCGGCGCCGACAAGGAGTACTCGGCCGAGGTGGTGTTGGGCTCCCGAACCAGCACGCTCGACGATTCCGGCGAGGTGCTGGAGTCATTCGACATGTTCGGGGTCACCATCGACGAGGGCCGCAGCGTCGTTCAGTGCCATCTCCTCGGCGACATCATGCAGATTCCGCCGATGGTGTCGGCCCTCAAGGTCGACGGCAAGCGCCTCCACGAGTACGCGCGCGAGGGTGTGGAGATCGAGCGCCAGGCGCGTCCTGTGCACATTTCACGCTTCGATCTGGAACTCACGGGCGAGAGCGGGGTGTGGAAGATGATCGTGGTGTGCTCGTCGGGCACGTACGTGCGCACCTTGGCCGACGATCTGGGGCGGCTTCTCGGCGGAGG
>JBILKS010000141.1:0-4470 GCA_044376595.1 Ilumatobacteraceae bacterium
AGTACCTTCGGGGTTAGTGTTCATCAAGATCTGCGGAATCACCACCGAAGAAGACGCCCTGTTGGCCGTGGCCATGGGAGCCGATGCGGTCGGGTTCGTATTCGCCCCGTCGCCGCGGCAAGTGTCAGTGAAGCGGGTCTACGACATCACCCGTCGATTGCCTCCCGAGATTCTCACTGTCGGGGTGTTCCGGGACGAACATCCTCGTCGCGTGGTCGATCTCGTGCACGAAGCCGGCGTGAAAGCGGCGCAGCTTCACGGTCACGAAACGGCCGAAGACGTTCTCGAGGTGGCTCAGTCCGTGCGCTGGGTGATCAAGGCCGTTGTGGCGGGTTCTGTCGATGCACGTCGCGCCAACGAGTTCAACACTGATCTCATTCTGCTCGATGCGCCGGCTCCGGGTTCCGGGAAGGTGTTCGACTGGCATCTGGCAGGGGAGATTCCCACTGGGCCGCGGGTGATCCTGGCAGGTGGCCTCACAGCAGACAATGTTGGAGATGCAGTCGAGCAAGTCACGCCGTGGGGTGTCGACGTGTCCAGTGGCGTGGAGTCCGAGCCGGGCAAGAAAGATGCACGTGCGATGCGCGCGTTCATTGCCGCGGCACGCAGTGCGGCGCCGACGCCGTACCTCGGGCCCGACGAAATGCCCTACGACTGGCAGGACGACGCCTGACGTTTTCTGTCATGTCAAGTGGTTGAGTTGGTGCCCGTCCTGCGAGACTGAGGGACATGAGCATGATGGTGGAGCCCGGAGAAGACGGTCGGTTCGGGCAGTTCGGTGGGCGTTTCGTCCCCGAAACTTTGGTTCCTGCGTGTCAAGAACTCGAGGCGGCGTTTCGTGATGCGTGGTCCGATGCTCTGTTCAGGGAAGAACTCGACCACCTGTTGAAGACGTACGCCGGTCGTCCTTCGATTATCACCGAATGTCACAACCTCGGCCGACAGTTGGGGATTCGACTCTTGCTGAAGCGCGAGGACCTGAACCACACCGGTTCACACAAGATCAACAACGTTCTCGGACAAGCGTTGCTCGCCAAGCGGATGGGCAAGAAGCGCATCGTTGCAGAAACCGGGGCCGGGCAGCACGGTGTTGCCTCCGCCACGGCGGCGGCACTTCTCGGCCTCGAGTGCAAGGTGTACATGGGTGCCGTCGATGTCGAGCGCCAGGCGCTGAACGTGTTTCGGATGAAACTGCTGGGCGCCGAAGTCGAGGCAGCGCAGTCGGGGAGCCGCACCTTGAAAGATGCCGTCAACGAGGCGATGCGCGATTGGGTGGCCACGGTTGAAACGACGCACTATTGCCTCGGATCCGTGATGGGACCCCATCCGTACCCGTGGATGGTGCGTCAGTTCCATCGGGTGATCGGCGACGAGGCCCGGGAGCAGTGCCGCGAGTACACGGGTGCCGACCCCGATGTGGTCGTGGCGTGCGTAGGTGGCGGTTCCAACGCCATTGGAATCTTCTCGGGGTTCGTCGACACCAAGGCGCGACTGATCGGCGTCGAACCTGCAGGCGGCGCAGCTGTCGGACGGGGTGTTCCGGGCGTGGTGCACGGGATGAAGAGTTATCTCATGCAAGACGAGAACGGCCAGGTACAAGAGGCGCACTCCATCAGCGCCGGCCTGGATTATCCGGGCGTCGGACCCGAGCATTCGTATCTGGCGGAAATCGGCAGGGCCGAGTACCCGGCCGTCACCGACGCTGAAGTGATCGAGGGATTCACTTTGCTTGCAAAGAGCGAAGGGATCATCCCCGCTCTCGAGTGCGCCCATGCCGTGGCGTGGATCAAGCGAGCTGCGCCAGAGATGCAAGGTCAGACGATTCTCATGAATTTGTCGGGTCGCGGCGACAAAGACGTTGCCCAGATGATGGACATTCTCGGCAAATGAATTTGCCTGTGACCCCGGATGTGCCAACGACTCCCGGAGCGATGGAGTCTCATTTTCGTGGCCGCATGGCCGAGGGTCGCAAGTTGCTCGTTCCGTATGTCACGGGCGGCCTCGCCAACTGGAAAGAAACAATTCGTGTGGCCGCGGCTTGCGGCGCGGACGCCATTGAAGTCGGGATTCCTTTCTCCGACCCCGTGATGGACGGCCCGGTGATTCAAGAGGCATCACAGCGATCACTCGATGCCGGATCAACCCCACGCAGCATCGTTACCGAGATCGCAACCTTGGACATCGGGATTCCGGTGGCTGTGATGCTGTACTACAACACCGTGTTCCGCATGGGGCACGAGCGCTTTGCCGCACTACTGGCAGACAACGGTGTTGCGGCCGCCATCGTTCCCGACCTTCCGTTGGAGGAGTCGGATCCTTGGACACACGCAGCCGACGTGTCGGGTGTGGAGACGGTGATGTTGGCTGCACCTACGGCCCCCGACGATCGACTTCCGCGGATTGCTGCCCGAGCACGAGGCTTCGTGTACGCCGTCGGATTGCTCGGTATCACGGGAGAACGCGATGCATTGGCGGCCACGGCAACGTCCATTGCGCGGAGGGTCAAGTCGGTCACCGACAAGCCGGTTCTGATCGGCGTGGGTGTGTCGAATGCCGAACAGGCCAAAGAAGCCTGCAAGGTTGCAGACGGTGTGGTGCAGGGCGCCTCGGTGGTGCGTCGGCTCATGGAAGGTGGCCCCGACATGGTCGGCGAATACATCACAGAGGTTCGCAAGGCCATCGATTCGTCTCCCGTTGGCGGCTGAGGCCGCCGACTAAGTTTGCGTCCATGCTGAAAGCCGGAGACGCCGCCCCCGAACTCGATCTGCTTGATCAAAACGGCAAGACCGTGAGTCTGTCGAAATACGCCAAGCGAAAGGTACTGGTGTACTTCTATCCGAAAGCCGACACGCCCGGCTGCACCACACAGTCGTGCGGACTGCGCGATGTGAAAGACCAGATTGGCAAGACGGTGATCATTGGTATCAGCCCCGACAAACCGGAAAAGCAGAAGAAGTTCGACGAAAAGTACGAGTTGGGCTTCCCCCTGTTGGCTGACACAGAAAACACGGTTGCCAAGGCCTACAAGGTGTGGAAGAAGAAGAGCATGTACGGACGTGAATACATGGGGATCGAACGTTCGGCATTTCTCATCGACGGCAGTGGCGTGATTCTTCATGCCTGGTACAAAATCTCCCCGAAGGACACACCAACGCAGTTGCTGAAAGCCCTGGGGAAGTGACGTGTCGCTGCCCGCACCTACGGATGTGCTTCCGCACCGTGCTCCATTCTTGTTCGTCGACGAGGTGACGACGCTCGAGCCCGGAACGTTTGCCCGCGGAATCTGGCATCTCTCCGGCGACGAATGGTTCTTCGCCGGCCACTTCCCGGGTCGCCCAACACTCCCCGGGGTCCTGATGTGCGAAGCAATCGCGCAGATGGGCGCCTACGTCGTGTTGAACGACGACAAGACAAAAGGAAAACTGCCCCTGTTCGGCGGGCTCGACTCGGCTCGTTTTCGTCGGCAAGTTGTGCCCGGTGACACCTTGACTCTCGAGGTCACTTTGGGGCGCATGTCGTCTCGCGCGGGAAAGGGGAGTGGGCGCGCACTCCTCGGCGACGAAGTCGCCTGCGAATGTGACTTGATGTTCGTTTTGGTGGACGCCTAGAAGACTGCGACCAACGGGCTCAGGTGACGGGCCCCAGGATGACCGAACCGTTGTGTCCACCGAAGCCGAAGTTGTTCGACATCGACGGACCTGGTGTCCACGGCCGTGCGGCGCCGACAACCAGATCAATGTCGAGTTCGGGGTCGAGTGCCGTTGTGCCGGCGGTGGGAGGGATGAGCTTCTTGTCGAATGCCATCAGTACCGCAGCGGCCTCGAGTGCACCGGCGGCACCGAGTGCGTGTCCGGTGACGCCCTTGGTGGATGTCACCGCGGGGCGACTTGCCCCGAACACGACGTTCATCGCCTGAGCCTCGGCTGCATCGTTCAGTGGAGTCGAAGTGCCGTGTGCATTGATGTGCAGGATGTCGGCGGGATCGAGGCCCGCGTCGTGGAGCGCAAGACGCATGCACGCCTGGGCGCCGGTACCGCCCGGTGCTGGCGCTGTGATGTGGTGCGCGTCGGCATTGCTGGCTGCGCCCAAGACTTCGCCGATGATGTTGGCACCACGTGCCTCGGCCATGTCCCAACGTTCGAGGATCAGGACTGCCGCTCCCTCGCCCATCACGAAGCCGTCCCGCGTGGCATCGAATGGTTTGCTCGAACCGGTCGACGACAGCGCCGTCATGTTTCCGAAGCCGGCAAGCGAGGTGGCTGTGGCCGCGGATTCGGATCCGCCGGTGGCCACTGCGTCACACAATCCATAGGCAACCATGCGAGCGGCGTAGCCGATTGCATGGGTCGACGCAGCACACGCGGTGCAAATGGTTTCATTCGGACCCTGGAGGCCGTAACGCATGGAAATGGCTGCCCCCGAGGCGTTGGCCATCATCATGGGCACCAGGAACGGCGAGACACGCCGCGG
>JBILKS010000142.1:0-4464 GCA_044376595.1 Ilumatobacteraceae bacterium
AAGTGTGGGATCTGTTGCCCAGCAGCGGAGATTTTGGGGCACGTCATCTGATCTCCCGTCGCCCTGAACTGGTGGAGGAAGTACCCTGCCAAGGGTCACCCTCCGACATCGACACACTCGAGGATCTCCGTACATGGAACTCAACCACAGCTTCACCGTAAATGTCCCCGTTGCCGAGGCCTGGAACGTCCTCACCGACGTCGAGCGCATCGCACCCTGCCTGCCGGGCGCACAGCTCCAGGAAGTCGAAGGCGACACCTACCGCGGCGTGGTGAAGGTCAAGGTTGGCCCCATCACCGCGCAGTTCAAGGGTCAGGCATCCTTCGTGGACCGCGACGACGTCAACCACAAAGCCGTACTGAAGGGCGAAGGCCGCGACACCACCGGCAAGGGCAACGCCTCGGCACTCATCACCGCGCAACTCACCAGCGTCGACGCAACGTCCACCAAGGTCGACGTCAACACCGACCTCGCCATCACCGGCAAGGTTGCCCAGTTCGGTCGTGGTGCATTGGCCGACGTCAGCGACAAGTTGCTCGCGCAGTTCACCGAGAACCTCAACACGCTTCTCGCCCAAGAGCCTGCTCCCGCGGCTGCGGCCCCCATCAATGCTCCGGAGGCACCGTCGTCCACGGCGGGCAGCGCCGAGCCGGTGATCCGCAAGATCGACGCACCCGAAGCCGCGCCGATCAACTTGCTGGAAACCGCAGGTTCCACCGTTCTGAAGCGCGCCCTGCCCGTTGTCGCCGGCATCGGCGTTCTGGTGCTGTTGCTCATCGCCATTCTCTGAGTCGGTTGGCAGCATCGCCAGTGGCAACTGCGCAACAAGTACAACGCCTCACCGAGTTGCTCGGACGCGAACCCCAAGGTGACTTCACCGTGGTGGTGGCGCGCGCCGACGGCGACCCCGTGGTGGTGCGCAACGCCCCGCTGTTGTTCGATTCCACACCCATGCCCACGCTCTTCTGGTTGGTGGGAAAGCCCGAATACACCGCTGTTTCGCGCCTCGAAGCCGACGGCGGCGTGAACCGGGCCGAAGCCGACATCGACCCAGAAACCCTTGCCGAAGCACACCGTGCCTACAACCAACTCCGCTCGGCAGACCTGCCCGAGAATCACACGGGCCCCGTGCCCAGTGGCGGTGTGGCCGGCACGCGCACCGGCGTGAAGTGTCTGCACGCACACTTCGCCTGGTGGCTAGCAGGCGGCAACGACCCCGTTGGCGAATGGGTGGCACAACGCATCACGTATGCATCGGAGCTGCGTCATGTCTGATTCGTCATTGCACAAGTTGGGCGTTGTCGACATCGGCAGCAACTCGGTGAAGTTGTTGATCCTCGAGGGCGACGAAACGATCCATCGCGACAGCGTGGTCACGCGGCTCGGAACCGGCGTCGTCGCCACCGGAGTGCTCAGCGACGAATCGATGGCGGCAACGCTGAACCGTTGCGCCGAAATCCGCACGTTGCTCGACACACACGGCATCGACGCACCACTGGTGGTTGCCACGGCCGCGGTGCGCAGCGCAGCGAACTCCGACATGTTCCTGCAGCAAGCCAACGCCGTGTTGCGCACCGAGATTGCCGTGATCGACGGCCGCACCGAGGGATGCCTCGCCTTTCTCGGCGCACAACACAAGTTGCCCCTCGGCGCCGGCAACCAGACCATTGCCGTGTTCGACATCGGAGGTGGATCCACCGAGTTCAGCGTGGGATCCACCAACTCCATCGGACCGCGCGTGGTGAGCATCCCCTTCGGTGCGCGCAACCTCACCGAGCGCAACCTGCACAGCGACCCGCCACGGCCAGAAGAACTCACCAACGCCATCGGCGCAGTGATGGACGACGTCGACGACGTGATGCGCGAACTCCCCGAACTTGCCAATGCCTCCACACTCATCGGCGTCGCCGGAACCGTTGTCACCATCGCCATGGTGGAACTCGGCCTCGAGACCTTCGATGCCGATGCACTCCACGGCATGGTGCTCACCAAAGACGCCGCCGAAGACGTGTTTCGCACCTTGGCCACCGAGAAGCTCGTGGACAGAGTCCACAATCCCGGACTCCATGCCGATCGTGCCGACATCATCGTGGGCGGTTGCTGCGTGCTCGTGGCCATCATGCGCAAACTGCAGATCTCTTCCGTAACGGTGTCCACCACGGCACTTGCCGATGGCGTGGCCGCCGCGGTGCGCGCATCCAAGGCCGACCCGTTCGGCACCCTCTCGGGCACACCGCAGCTCTCGGCTGTTCTGCAAGACTTCTTCGGTTAGTTCACCTCACCACGGACACCCGATGCCCCAACGCAGCCACCCCGCCACCGCAACCCCTTCGCTCGCCGCCAGCGCGGGACTGCGCTTGTACGGCGGTCGTGTGGTTCTGCGTCCGCTGGTGGCCCAAGACTTCCCCAGTTGGAGCGAAGTACGCCAGCGCAACCACGACTGGTTGGTGAAGTGGGAACCCATCCGGCCCATCACACAGCCCGACCCGGCCATGGATCGCGACATCTTTGCCGCACGGTGCAACATCCGTGACCGCGAGCGCCAAAGCGGCACCTCGTACGCCTTTGGCATGTTCGTCGACAACGCATTCTGCGGCGAGGTCAACCTCAACAACGTGGTGCGTGGTGCCATGCAGAACGGCACAATCGGTTACTGGATCGACCAAGCCAAGGCCGGACACTCGTACACCGCCGAAAGCGTGGTGGTGCTGGCCAAGTTCGCCTTCGAAGAACTCCACCTTCATCGCATCGAGGTGTGCATCATCCCGCGCAACACAAACAGCCTGCGCGTGATGGAGAAACTCGACATCCGCAACGAAGGACTCGCCGAGCGATTCCTGGAGATCAACGGAGTATGGGAAGACCACCATCGCTTCGGCATGACTGTCGAAGACTGGATGGTGCGAAAGGGCGAACTCAGTCGGCTATGGCTCGAAAAGCAATAGCGCGCTCCTTGCGCCTCACGCTGCGTCGCTTCCAGTCTTTTGTCTTCCAGTGACGTAGGCGACGCTCTCCCTTCTTGGAAATGGCGCGCTCTTTGTTGTGGTGAGCTTCCACTCGCCAGGCCTGGCCCGGCTCGTGAACGTCGTCGGGTTCGACCCCGCGACTCACCACTTCGGCCACGTGATGCAACTCCGAATTCATTCGGTGGCGCTCGTTGTGTGCGTGTGCACGCAACTCGACACGGGGTGGCGGAACAGTCTCCTGACTGCGATGACGCTGACTCATCGGGTCTCCTTTCGGTGTGACCGGATCTGAATTTCGTCGGTATTCCGGACGTTACTCCTGCTCACGAAATGGTCAAGGACCATTGCGTAACAGTTCGGGCATCATCTGTCCCTGTTCGTCACACAAAACGCACGAAACAACGAACCCGCACGATGACGGCCCTCATTCGGGCGCCGGGATCACCGAATCACAACGAGAGTGGACATTCCGTCTGCCTGGCCGGCGAACCAGCGTGCGTCGCCAGCCGGCAGATACACGCCGCTCGGCGCCACTGCGGTTCCCAGTTCGTCGGGCGAAAAGACGTTGTCGCACACCTCGCCAGCACCACACACGAAGGCCAACGCCGCGAACCGCAACTCGGTGTTTCCGCGTCGCGCCGTGAACTCACTCGAACCTTGCTCGGATCGCACTGCGTACTTCCCTGTTGCCGGCGGCGCAACGGGCGCCACCACCGCGATGCTGCGCTTCACGCGATTCCCCGCATCGACGGAATACAGACGCTTCGAACTGCGGTCGTAGATCAGCCGTGCACCACTGCCACTGTTGGCCGGCGTGGGGGCCTCGACAAAACTGAACGTGCGCTGGAACGCCACGTCGGTGTACCGCGGCGTCACATCGACAACACACTTGCCGCGTCGCAACACGTACAACCTCGCATTGCCGTTCAGCGTGCGACACACACTCGCCGACTGAGTGTCAATACTCCATTGTCCGGCCACTTTGGCCTCGGTCGAGACGGCCAGCGCAGCGGTTCTCGGCTGCGCACCCGCCGTGATCGGTGTGGGCGACATCGCAATCGACTTCTCCGACCACGCACTGGCTCCGCCGGCGGTCTTGCGACGCACGCTCACGCGGTACGACTGCGACGCGTCGAGACCCGACACCGTGACACGGTCCGTTGACTTCACCGTGAGACTACGTATGGGTGAACTTCCATCGGCCCGGTACACACGCACGTTGGTGGTGTCGGAGTCGAACCCGCCGTTGCATCCCGGATCCCACGACACGGTGATGCCACCTGCGGTGGGCGTCGCCACCAGTGCGCTGGGCGTACCCGGCTCGGCTGGCGCCACGCCCGATACGTTGGCCACGTTCAGCATCACGTTCGGCGAGTTTGCCCCGGGGTTCTTCACCACGTCGCGCACACCGCGCGCCACCACGGCGGCCACCACACTTGCAGGACATGCCCCGGGGTGGTCCTTCGCGATCATTGCCGCATAGCCCGCCACCAACGGC
>JBILKS010000143.1:0-4450 GCA_044376595.1 Ilumatobacteraceae bacterium
CGCCGGCCGATTCGGGTTCGCGGAGCGACAAGAAGAGATCGCTTTCGCGCCACACCGCGGTGAAGCCTCCCGCATCGAGAACGCTGCCGGCCTTGAACTCGTCGTGGAGCACGAAGGGGCATGCGTATACGTCGCCCAGTGGATCGATGAGACAGACAACGCGTCCGGCGCCACACATGTTGAGTCCGGGCAACGATTCACCGAGTGCGTTGAGGTGGAAGAACGAGTCGCCCGTGAGCACGTTCTCGCCGTGGGCCAGCAACCAGTTGTAGATCTCCACCTGCTGTTCGGCCGTGGGATGGAGTTCGTGCCATGTGTCGGCACCGCGGCCGGCAGGGCGAAGGCGCGTAATGCGCAACTGGGCTCCGTAGGAGTCGGCAAGCGCCTTGAACTGGTCGAGTTGTGCCACGTTGTGGCGCGTGACGACAACCGAGATCTTGAACGGACCGAAGTTGGCCGCCTTCAAATTCTCCATCGCCCGCAGCGCCGTGTCGTACGACCCTGGGCCACGAACGGCGTCGTTGGTTGCGGCATCAACGCCGTCGAGGCTGATCTGGATGTCGAGATAGTCGAGCGCGGCAAGACGCTGTGCATTTTTCTCGTCGATGAAGGCGCCGTTGGTGGAGAACTTCACACCGATGCCGTTGCCAATCGCATGTTCGATGATCTCGAAGAAGTCGCGACGCACCATTGGTTCGCCACCGCCGATGTTGATGTAGAACACCTGCAGGTCCCGCAGCTCGTCGAGTACCGCAAAGGCCTGTGGCGTGGTGAGTTCGCGCGGGTCGCGCTGGCCGCTGCTGGACAAGCAGTGGATGCACTGCAGATTGCATGCGTAGGTGAGTTCCCACGTGAGGCAGATGGGGGCATCGAGCCCGCGCTTCATTTGGGAGACAAGGCTGCTAGCGGACACTCAGGATCTCCGACCGTGTGAGTTGGTTGAGGGCAGACAAGAAACTTGTCTGACGGGATTCGTCGATGCCGCAGGCACGGAGTGTCTCGCCGACCGTCTCGTGGTCGGACAGCGCCTTGACCACCGTGACCACATCGGGGTGCTTCAGAAACACGAGCCTTCGGTTGCCGTAGTGATAAGCGAGAGCACCGAAAGGTTCGGGCCGCAGGGCCACCTGCGGGTGCAACGAACATGCCGACTCAAGGGTCAGGGTCATCGCAGGTTCACTGTTCTCGAAAAAACTGGGAAAAGATCAGTAGACGCCGCACATGCCGTCGATGGAGATCTCCTCGACCAGCAAGTCGTCGACCAACAAGAGCTCTTGGCGGCCCGATGTGGTGTTGGGTGCGTCGGGCTGAACGGTGGGCTGTTCGAGAACCGCGGAGTCGGGTGCAGGTGCCATGCCCCGATCGTACTGTGCCGAGCGGTCTTCGTGCGTGGGCTAACGTCAAAAACGTCACCGATCGAGGGGGAACCATGAAGACAAAAGCCGCCATTCTCTGGGAACTCAACACGCCGTGGTCCGTCGAAGAAATCGACCTCGATCCGCCCGGCCCGGGTGAGGTTCTCGTCAAGATCGCTGCCTCGGGTATGTGCCACAGCGACGAGCACTTGGTCACCGGCGATCTGCCGTTCGCATTGCCCATCATCGGTGGACACGAAGGTGCTGGCGTGGTCGAGCAGGTGGGTGCCGGAGTCAGCTGGTTGGCCCCGGGCGATCATGTGGTGTTCGGATTCATTCCCTCCTGCGGGCGTTGTGTCAGCTGCAGCACGGGCCACTCGAACCTGTGCGACCTTGGCGCCTATCTCGGAACGGGCAAGCAGATCGCCGACCAAACCTCGCGTCACCACACCAAGGGCCAGGATCTCGGCACCATGTGTCTGCTCGGCACATTCGCGCATCACACGGTGGTCAACGAAGCCTCGTGCATCAAGATCGAAAAAGACGTTCCGCTCGACAAGGCTTGCCTGCTCGGTTGCGGAGTTGTCACCGGCTGGGGAAGCAGCGTGTACGCGGCGGAAGTCGAACCCGGTGACACCGTTGTGGTTGTCGGCATCGGTGGCATCGGCGCCAATGCAGTTCAGGGTGCCAAGTTGGCCGGCGCCAAGCGGGTCGTCGCAATTGATCCCATCGAGTTCAAGCGTGAAAAGGCGATGCAGTTCGGTGCAACCCACACCGCTGCGTCCATGGCCGAAGCTCTGCCCATGTTGCAAGAGCTCACATGGGGCACCATGGCCAACAAGGTCATCATGACCATGGGCGTGGGCAGTGGTGCGGTCATCGGCGAGGCACTGGCGCTCACTGCCAAGCGCGGCCGTGTGGTCGTGACCAACATTCACCCCGCAATGGAGTACAGCGCCAGCATGAGCCTGCTCGACCTCACCTTGATGGAGAAGCAGGTTGTCGGTTCGCTGTTCGGCTCGGGCAACCCCCGCGCCGACATCCCGAAGTTGTTGGGCCTGTACCGCGAGGGTCAGTTGGATCTCGATGGTCTCGTCACCAAGACCTACACACTCGACGGTGTGAATGACGGATACGACGACATGCGTAGCGGAAAGAACATCCGCGGCGTCATGGTCTACAACTGAGTCGGTCGTGACGACAGCGGGGAGACCCGACGCCACGTCGGCTTCGCTGTCGGTGAACACATCAGACGTGGTGGGTCGCCGCCGCGAACTCGAACTCACGCTCGCTGCCCTTGCGGCTGACCGACATGTAGTGCTCGAGGGTCCACCCGGCACCGGGAAATCCACTTTGCTGCGTGCCATTGCGGGTGCGCTGGGAGTGGGTTTCGAGTTCGTCGAAGGCAACGCCGAGCTCACTCCTGCACGTCTCATCGGGTCATTCGACCCGGCGCGGGTACTGAACGAGGGCTATGCGGCGGATGCGTTTCTTGATGGTCCGCTGATCACAGCCATGCGCAACGGCTCGCTTCTGTACGTGGAGGAAATCAACCGCATTCCCGAGGAAACGTTGAACGTTTTGATCACCGTGATGAGCGAAGGCGATCTCCACGTGCCACGTTTGGGCCGCATCGCCGCTGAGCGGGGATTCCGACTCGTTGCGGCAATGAACCCTTTCGACGCAGTGGGAACTGCGCGGATTTCGAGTGCCGTTTACGACCGTGTGTGTCGGGTGGCGGTGAGTTACCAAGACCACAACGACGAAGTCGCCATCGTGCTGCGCCGCGCACCCGCCACAGATGCGCAATGGGTGGACAAAGTGGTGGAAGTGGTGCGCCGCACGCGCCAGCATGCTGACCTGCGCAACGGATCTTCCGTGCGCGGTGCCATCGACACCGCCTTGGTTGCAGCACAACTCGGATCTCTGCGATCGCTGTCGTCCACCAACTCGCAGGTGGGCCTCGATGCGGCTCTCACCGCGCTCAGCGGCCGCGTTCGCGTGCGCGAGGGCGTGTCGCGCAGTGCGGAAGACATCGTCACCGAGATATGGACCGATGTATTTCGTGTCGTCGCCGATTCCGGTGATGCGGGAAAAGCCACAGCCCCGAGCGGGGCAACGACAACCCGTTAGTCAAGGAAGGCGCCGCAGCCCAAGCGGCAGAAGCTGAAGCATCGAAGCGGACGAAGTCGCGTAGCGAGCTGCAACGCAACGAGAAGTTCGAAGAGGTTTCACCCGAGGTGGGTGAACTCGACGAAGCAGCGGTGGAAGAGGCAATGGCCGACGATGCCGACGAAACACTTGCGCTGGTTGCGGACCTCACTGCCGCCACGGACCCGAAACTCCGTGCGCTCGCGAAACAGCTTGCAGGAAGACTGATGCTCGACGTTGCCGCGCGGGTGACTCGCAAGACACCGGGCGTTGGGCGTCTTGTCACGGACAAGTATCGGGATTCCGGCGACATCGACATCGAAGCGAGCATCGAAGCATTCGAAGGATCGGGCCGACTGCGGCGAGTGAAGCCAGAAGAGTTGCGTGTTCGCACATGGGCCAAGCGCGACACGGCATTGTGCCTGTTGGTGGATCGGAGTGGATCGATGGGTGGCAAGCCGCTGGCCACCTCTGCGCTCGCGGCGGCCGCAGTGGCATCGCGCGAGCCGAACGACTACAGCGTGCTCGCATTCGGGCGCGACGTGGTGGTGGCCAAGTCGCAGGATGCTCCGCGGGCCAGCGGGGATGTGGTCAATGCAGTCCTTGCACTGCGCGGTTTCGGAACCACAAACGTTGCAGCCGCTTTGCAGACCGCACAGGATCAGTTGCATCGGTCGCGGGCCTCGCGCAAGGTGACGGTGCTGTTGTCGGATTGCCGTGCAAACGAACCCGGAGACGTGGAAGCAATGGCGTTGGGCCTCGACGAGTTGTGCATCATTGCGCCGGCGGGCGATGACGAAGAAGCGCGGGCATTCGCTGATCGGGTGGGTGCACGCCTTGCGGTTGTCAGCGAACCCACCGAGATCCCGGCGATTCTGGCGCAGTTGCTGGAGACGACCTAGCGGCAGGCGGGGTCGTCGGGGGGCACGATGCTGAATCGCTGC
>JBILKS010000144.1:0-4447 GCA_044376595.1 Ilumatobacteraceae bacterium
ATAACGAGATGCCAAGATGAGCCTCGTGAAAACGGTTCTGGGTACTTGTCATCACGATTGTCCGGATTCGTGCGGATGGGAAGTGACCACCAACGAAGGGGTGGCGGTCAAGATGCGTGGGAATCCGCGGCACCCGTTCTCCCAAGGCGAGTTGTGTCCCAAGGTCAATCATTTCCTCGATCGCGTGTACAGCCCGGATCGATTGACCACGCCGCTGATTCGCACCGGTACCAAGGGAAGTGGCGAGTTCCGCTCGGCCACGTGGGACGAGGCATTGGCACTTGTCGCCCAACGTGTCGGAGCAGAAATCACCCGCTATGGCGGAGAAACGGTTTTGCCGTGGTCGTCAGCGGGGAATCAGGGTCTGTTGCAGATGTCGTCGCTCGACAGGCGGTTGTTCGCCCGAATGGGCGCCTCGCACACCGTTGGTGCGCTGTGCGGCAGCGTGGCTCGCACGGGCTTTGCGCTGGCTACCGGAACAGGTGTGAGCACCGACCCCACCACCGTGGCGCATGCGAAATACGTGATCTTGTGGGGCACCAACACACGTTTGACCAATCGACACCTGTGGCCGTTCATTGACGATGCGCGTCGCAACGGTGCCAAGATCGTTGTCGTGGACCCGGTCCGCACCGTCACAGCTGACGCAGCCGACTGGTTCATCCAGCCCCGACCGGGTACCGACACGGCATTCATGCTGGCGATGATCCACGTGATCGTGCGCGAAAACCTGGTGGATCGGCACTATGTCGAGCATTTCGTGCGTGGATTTGAGGATCTCGTGGCTGCAGCCGAGGAGTGGACTCCCGAACGCGCCGCCAGCGAATGTGGTCTGTTGGCAGGTGACATCGAAACGCTGGCACGTGAATACGCCACCACCACCCCGGCCATGATTCGCACGTTGATCGGTGCCGAACACCGCGAGAACGGTGGCGCGTTGTTCAGGGCAATGGTGTGTCTTCCCACCATCACTGGACAGTGGCGTCATGTGGGCGGGGGACTCTCGCGCAGCGTTGGCTCGTGGTTCGGTGAGTACGTGGATGATTCTGCTTTCGATCCGGTCACTCCCACCACCACTCGTGGGCTGTCGTTCACGCAGTTGGGGCGGGTACTCACGGACGAATCACTGGAACCGCCGGTCAAGGTGCTGTTCGTGTGGAACGGCAACCCGGTGATCACATGTCCGAATGCGGCAGCCACGAGGCGCGGCCTCTTGCGCGACGATCTGTTCACGGTTGTCAGCGAACAATTCATGACCGACACCGCCAAATACGCCGACGTTGTTTTTCCGGCAACCACCCAGATCGAACACATCGACGTGGTCCCCGCGTGGGGGCATCTCTATCTGGGCTGGAACGAAGCGGCCATTGATCCGGTGGGCGAGTCGGTACCCAACACCGAACTGTGGCGCCGGTTGGCGCGAGCCATGGGCTACACCGAGCCGGAATTGTTCGAAGACGACGAGTCGTTGATTCGTTCCACGTTGCGTGGCATCGACTTCGATGAGCTGCGCGGCAACGGATTCGTTCCGTTGCCCAGCAAAGGGCGTCGCCTTTTCGCAGAAGGTGGATTCGGCGGAACCGATGGTCGATGCGATGTGTCGGGAGTGCGGTATGTACCCGCATCCACGTGCAGCAAGGCACCCGACGAGTTGGTGTTGCTGACACCCAAACAACACGCGCGTTTCTTGAACTCGAGTTACTCACACCTGCCGAAACACGGTGTGTACGAGGGTGGTCCTTTCGTGGAGATGTCGGAGTTCGATGCCGAAGAACGCGGCGTGGTCGAGGGCGCTGTCGTTCGGGTGTTCAACGATCAGGGAGAGCTCACACTGCCGGTGCGAGTGACGGCACGGTTGACTGCGGGAGTGGTGGCCGTGCCATTCGGCTGGTGGGATCACGATTTTGCCGGTGGGGCAGGCCCCGTTGCAGCCAACGATCTCACCAGCGACGCACCCACCGATTGCGGCGGGGGAGTGGCCTACCACGACACACTCGTACGCGTGGCCCGCACCTGAATTACTTGTCGTAACATCTGTTGTACAACAGTTCCCTTGGGAACAAACTGCGTGGGAGGGAAACCATGGCTGGTGGAGCAGTGGATGTCGATGTGGTGGTCGTTGGTTCGGGCATCGCCGGATTGGCCGCCGCGAACAGCGCATGGGAGGCCGGTCTCAAGCGGGTTCTCATCGCCGAAGCTGAAGGTGTGGTGGGAGGTTCCTCGCGGCTGTCGGGTGGCATCATCATGGGAGCCCCGACGCGTTACCAGGCTGCTGCGGGTATCACCGACAACGCCGACATGTTGTTCCACGACTACATGTCGTTGAACCAATGGATGGTGGAAGCCGGCCTGATTCGCGCGTACTGCGACGAGGCAGGTCCGGCTGTCGATTGGTTGGGTGATCTGGGAGTGGAGTTCCACGAGGATTTGATCTTCGGTGGAGGCGAGATTGTGCCGCGCTGTCACTGCGTTGTGAACAAAGGTCAGGGCATCATCGATGCCTTGCATGCAAAGGCGCGCGAGCGCGAGATCGACATCGCTCTTGGCCAGCGGATCGACCGCTTGTTGGTCGAGGACGGCCGCGTGGTGGGTGTCGCCGTGGGCGACGACGAGATTCGTGCGCACGCAGTGATCATCGCCTCGGGTGGATTCGCCAAGAATCCCGAACGACTCGCCGAGTTGTATCCCGCCGCGGCCTCGCAAGGGGATTGGCTGTGGTACATCGGCGCCGATGGCGCACGAGGTGATGCATTGGATCTGGTGGAACCGCTGAACGCACAGTTGGTGGGCCACAACAGGGGACTTCGTCTGTTGCATCCCAACTTCATCACCACACTCGAGGCATTTCTTCCCGGTTGGATGGTGTTGGTGAACCGTGAGGGTCAGCGCTTCGGCGCTGAGAATGCTCCGTACGGATTGATGGATGGCTTCATGCGAGCACAAGGTGACGTGGCGTACGCGATCTTCGACGACGTGGTGTTGCATCCCGAAAAAGGGCCAGAGGTTGCCTCGTACAAGCAGGTGATTCCCGGTCGTGAAAATGCGGGCAGCCCGAACTGGAACCCGTACATGGTGGAAGAGATGGTTGCCAAGGGTCGCATCAAGACGTCGGACACGCTGGAAGGTCTGGCAAGAGAACTCGGTCTGCCGGTGGACAAGTTCGTTGGGCAGATGAAGCGCTACAACGCCGGATGTCATGCAGGCAAGGATGATTACAACAAGGATCCAAAGTTCCTGCGCCCAGTGGAGTTCGGGCCGTATTACGGAGCAGAAGTGCGCCCGGCAACGTTGTGTTTCACGCAATGCGGCATGCGCATCGACACCGATGCACGCGTTCTCACGGAAACGGGAGATCCGATTCCGGGATTGTTCGCGGCCGGCGAAGCAACGGGTGGTGTCATCGGTGACCGCTATGTGGGCAGTGGCAACTCGCTGTCGAACGGCGCCACGTTCGGGCGAATCGCGGGTCGATCGGCCGCAAAAACGGTCCACAGCTAGTTGTACGGCCCCGCGCGACAGAGGTTTTGTCGTCTGTGACGAAACACAGCCCTTTTCTTGCTTTCCTCTTACTCATCCTTAGGAAGATTCACAGGTACGACGACGAAGGTGTGTCCCATCAAAGGGCACGCCGCCCCCCAATCAGGAGGAACCTGTGAAGAAGACAACAACACGGAAGAAGAGCATCGTTGCCGCCAGTGTGGCAGCAGGTGTCGCCGGAGGACTCGTCGCCGGACTCGCGCTCGGCATTCCCGGATTCGCCGGGGCATCGAGCACCGCGCCGCAGGGCGCCGCGGTTGCGTTTGCCAAAGAGGCCACATTGGCCGTTGCATCTGCGACTGACAGCGACCCGTCGGGTTCTGTACCGGCTGCAGATACCTACACCGCAGAACCCGCCGCCGATGGCAGTGCAACTGTCGGCACCCATGGCAATCGTGGCGGTCGCGGACCCAAGCTCGATGCTGCTGCAGAGGCCATTGGTGTCACCCCGGAAGAACTGCGCACAGAGTTGGAGGCCGGCAAGTCGATTGCGGACATTGCACAGGCCAAGGGCGTGAGCGTCGACGCGGTGATTGATGCACTGATTGCCGACATGAAGACACACCTCGACGAGGAGGTGGCGTCGGGTGAGCACACCCAGGCTGAAGCAGACGCGAAGTTGGCCGAGTTCACGACGCGTGTCACCGAGATGGTGAACACCTCCGGTTTGCCGGCACCGAAGGGCGGACACGGCAAGCACGGTGCAAGCCTCGACACTGTGGCCACGACCATAGGGATCACGACCGAGGCACTGCGCACCGAGTTGGAGGCCGGCAAGTCGATCGCCGACGTGGCCACGGCCAACGGTGTCAGCGTCTCTGCGGTTGTCGACGCATTGGTTGCCGAGGTGAAGGCGCATCTCGATGAGGAGGTGTCGTCGGGGGAGCACACCCAGGCCGAAGCCGATGCG
>JBILKS010000145.1:0-4442 GCA_044376595.1 Ilumatobacteraceae bacterium
TCAACATCAGTGAGTACATCACGCGGTGTACCAGATGTTCCTGGCCCTAACTGGAATGAATCGGGAACTGGGCCGAACACCAATGTAGGTGGATTTGCCGGCACAACTTGGGCCATGGTGGAAGCAGGCGGATGCCCTGTGGAGTTGACATACGAACTTGAGACGGTGGGACGTAATGACTTTTACGGAACATTGCCTGGCGCATTTACGGCTCATCCCAAAGTTGATCCCACAACAGGCGAAATGCATGCAATGACATACGCCTGGGCTCAGTGGCTCGACCACATTCAATATGTTCGCGTCGGTCGTGATGGCAAAGTAAACCACACAGTCGACATTCCCCTACCTGGTATGTCCATGGTGCATGACATGTCCATTACTGACAAATACGTCGTAGTCTACGATCAGCCAGTTCTTGTCAACCTTGATAGAGCTTTTGCAGGTTCTAAATTTCCATTTGAATGGAATAACGAGTACGGCAACCGAATCGGATTGATGCCACGCGAAGGAAACGCTGGTGACATCGTGTGGATTGATGTCCCCGTTGGATATGTCTTTCATCCACTCAATGCCTACGACACCCCCGACGGCAAGGTTGTAATTGATGTGTGTTTTTACGAACGCATGATGCGCGATGATCTTCTTGGACCATTCAGGGATAGTTTGCCGCGTCTTGTGCGGTGGGAAGCAGACCCAATCGCGCGACGTGTCAATGTGACTGTCATTGACGAACGCGTGAATGAATTTCCACGACATCGAGGATCACTCACAGGTAAGCCATATCGCTACGGTTACTGCGCTGAAGCAAACATAACCTCAATGCATTGGCCCACTGTGAAACACGACTTAATCACAGGCCAACGCGAAGTGTTTGACCACGGTGCAGGACGCGCTGCCGGTGAACCCGTTTTCATAGCCCGACCTGGGTCGATTGACGAAGATGATGGCTGGTTAGTCACCTTTGTTCATGATGGCAACAATGATTCAGCCGAGTTTGTCGTCATCGATGCAAAGGATTTTGCACGCGGCTACGTTGCTCGTGTTCCACTTCCTCAACGAATTCCTTTCGGATTCCACGGAAACTGGGTCCCTGATCGCGATTAAGCTGCGACGACGTAAGGACTAGGACACATCATCAACTTCGTTTCAAGTCGGTGACAACGCCATCGGCGACGCGCACGATGTCTGCAGGTGCAGCGCCGAAGTCGTCGTTCCACGTTCCTGCCGCTGCCCACACTTCGTCGTATTGCAACAAGTCCGGGTCCACGAACACACGCAATTGTGTTGTATGACCAAATGGAGGCACGCCACCGTTCGGCAAGCTCATCTAGCCCTCTTGCCTGCGGATTTCGTCGCGCAACGACTCCAGGTATGGCAGGGCCATTTGGTCCTTGGGTCGGTTCGCGGCGCGCTACGAGTCGATGATGTCGTCAAGCGACGCCACAAGAACCGTCAAACCGTCTTCGATGACTTCCAACGTGGCACCCTTCTTCCAACCTTCGAAGTCGCCGGTGCTACCTGCAGGCGAGAACGTCAGATCCATTTCACCGAAATCAGTCACGAGATTCAGCATGTGCGGCAGGTTCGCGAGGAAACCAGCATCGATCTTCGTAGGCACAGAATCACCCGAGATTCGAATCATCGCGTTCATCCGCGTGAGAGCACGACCGAGTCGATCGAGGTTCGAGTGGTCTCGGGACGGTATGACGTCGATGTCTTTAGTTGGAAGGCTCGAGCCTCTCACGATTGCCGCAAAGCCACCCAGAACGACGAACTCGACTTCTTCTTCGAGAAGAATCGAGCAGATTCGCACGGGGTCGAACATGACTTACTCGCCTCGGCGTTGGCGAGCTGCCGCAGCATTTTCCTGAATTGACATCATCACGTTCGCTGCGTGGACCATGTCGCGGACGCGTTCCTTGGTCGTCATTCGTAGCTGACGCCGGATTTGGCCGACATCGACACCGCGCCAGTCCTCGTTGGGATTGGCGGCGTGGCTCATAACGAAAGCATACGACTCGGGCGAATCAGGTGCGCTTCAGGTCGGTGACGGTTCCGCCGGCGGCGCGCACGATGTCTGCCGGTGCAGCACCGAAGTTGTCGTTCCACGTTCCCGCTGCAGCCCATACTTCGTCGTATTGCAACAAGTCCGGATCAACGAACACACGCAGTTGAGTGCTGTGGCCGAAGGGCGGAACTCCTCCGATCGCGTAGCCGGTGGCTTGTCGGACGATGTCGGCATCGACGCGGGAACACATGTTTCCGCCGGCGGCGAGGGCGAGTTTCTTTTCGTCGAGTTGGTTGGATCCGCTGACAAGGGCGAGGACCACTTCCCCATCGACAGCGAAGATGAGGCTCTTCACGATCTGGCCGAGCTCCACCCCGATGGCATTGGCGGCGTCCTGGGCGGTCTTGGTGCCCTCAGGGAAACGCCGGACCTCGATGGTCAGACCGGCGGCCTCGGCGGCGGCTCGGACCTTGGCGACGTTCGGGTGGGTACTTTCGGCATTGGACACGTCACGAGCCTACGGAAACGGGGGCACGCATGGAAAACGTCGGCTCGACCATTTATTCTTTGCCTTGGAAGGGGAGTATCCCGGTTGGATTTCCAACAGGCCGACTTCGTCAACACGGTGGCAACACCCGGAGTCGCCGGCGAAAGCTGGGAGAGACCTTCAGCAACGTCATCAATTTCGTGCTGAAGGAGACAACCCATGAAGTGCCCCACCTGCCCCGAGACCAATCTCGTCCTGTCCGAACGGCAAGGTATCGAAATCGACTACTGCCCCACATGTCGTGGTGTGTGGCTCGACCGCGGCGAGCTCGACAAGATCATCGAGCGATCTGCCGCCATCCAAGAGTCCTACCGTGAGGCGCCCGCCCAGCCGACACGGCAGGCACCCCCACGCCAGCCACAGGGTTCGCACAAATACCACAGCAAGTATCACACCGCGCCATATGGCAAGAAGAAGAAAGCAACCAGCTTTCTCGGGGACTTGTTCGAGTTCTAGAGTTCGTCGATTGCGGCGGCCAAGCGTCGGTCGCGGCTGGTGACACGTCGGGCATCGTGTGAGATGAGTGTGATCTCCACGGTGTTCCACGAGTTGGACCAATCCGGATGATGGTCCTGTTCTTCGGCAAGCGTTGCCACCTTCGACATGAATTCCCAGGCCTCGGCAAAGTCGTTGAAAGTGAACGTGCGGTGAAGACCGGCGTCGTCTTCACGCCACTCGGCCACGGTTGTCACTCTTTCGGGCGCACTTGACGGGCAAGCGCCACGTCGAAAAAATCCGAGTCGAGGGTGAACTTGCCGTCACGGAACGTGTGCAAAGTCCAACCCGGGAACGAACCTCCCGGAACGTTGCACGTCCACTGTGACCAGCCCACGGTTTCGTCCCCGGCGCAATCCTCGAGTTCGAAGGTCACTCCACCGGCAGGCATCTCGGTGTCCATTCGTTGCATGTATTTGGTGATTGCCTCGATACCTTCGAAGCGCCCGTAGATCTGATCCGTAAACACGGCATCGTCGGTGAAAAGGCCTGCCAACTGGGTGTACTGACGCGTGTCCTGCATCTTCCAGAACGTCTTGATGGTCTCGTAACCAGAACCCTGAACCGTTGTGCCCTTCGACAACTTGGCTGGGGCGGCCATCTCGGGTGTGCGCTCGCGGTTGAGTCTGCGATAGGCCGCAGAATCCAGATAGTCGGCAACGAAGCACACCTTCAGTCCATCGCCGTCATCGCGAAGCCGGTACAGGCTTTGGCCATCGATGCTGGCCTTGCCCTCGCCCGTGTTCAGCCACATTGTCCACTTGGCCCAGCCCACGGTGGTTCCTGCCACCACTTCCCACTCATCAAAGTAGGCACCCGATGCGGGAACCATTTCCTCCATGTGTTCCATGAATGTCTGAATCTGCGCTTTGCCCTGCTGCGGCCCGAAGAATGGGTCGTAATAAATGGCGTCGTCGGTGAACAATTCGACGAGGCGCGTGTACTTCTGGTCGTCTTCCACCGACCCGAAGCGCTTGATGATCTCGGCTGCTATCGACATGTTTCCCCCATCCGTCGTTTCACATAAGGTAGAGCAAGTACAGGGGGGTTGTACAAATGACATCCGAAAATGTGAACGTCAATTTCTTCGACGCAGACACCAATAATTGCCCGTATCACGCATACCAGGAACTGCGTGACGAGGCACCGGTGTGGCTGGATCCACGAACGGGCATGTACGTCATCACTCGCTACGACGACGTTCGTGCCGTGGTGATGGACACCGCGAACTTCGTGAATCAACGTCAGGCGTCTCGAGTCGCTACACCGGAGATGATCGAGCGACAGAAAAAGATCCTGGCGCTGTACAAGGAGAAGGGTTGGGTTCCTGCACCAACTCTGGCTGGTCGCGACGATCCGAATCACAAGGAGATGCGCGGCCTGTTCGACCAT
>JBILKS010000146.1:0-4387 GCA_044376595.1 Ilumatobacteraceae bacterium
GAAGGTCGCGGCCGCGAGTCGGACGAAGGATCTACCGACGACGGGAACGAACGCATGGCTTCTTGCTTCCTTCGGGTTGCTGATCGCAACGGCTGGTCTCAGCATGCTGCGCCGCCAACGACGTTGCTGACCGATTGAACTTCGACTGACCCTCCGTCAGGGGATCAGTCGTGAACTTGCTCGTCCAAAGTGTCGAGCTTCTTTCCGGCAGTCTCGACAACCGACCACCAGTCGTCCTCGTTCATGAGTTCGGTCGACCCGACCGGACCGACATCACCCAACTGGAGAACCATGATGATGTCGCCGAACCGCGCAATCGTGGTGCGACCGACAACCTGCCGCTTGTCCTTCTCGGTGCCGGGCGGGGGAATGATCGTGTCCGACCAACTGATCGACTCGTCGCCGATGTCCCGCCCGATGATCAATGCCGTCGTCGACGTGGCACCGCTGTCGTCGGTGTTGGTGACTCCGTCGCAGAGCCGGGCGGCCTCGCTCGCATCCTTGAAGTAGTCCCGTACATCGTCGTTGGCCCACGCTTGGAGGCGCATGATGCGCGGCCCGCCAGAGTCCGTCTCGATGCTCATCTCCACATCCGCACCGGCATCGCCCGCAAGATCCACCAGGTTCTTCGTGACCTCCGCTGACTCCGGACACCAGATCGAGGGGTCGATCGACGGATTCTCCGGACTACGCGTGTCGAAGAATTGCCTCTGCGACTCGGACCAGCCACCATCCAGGTCGGTGATGGTGAGAAGTGCATCGGACAACTGAGCCGGAGTCGGCTTTTGACCCTCGGCGCTCCTCGCGCAACCAACAACTGACAGGCCGGCGACGATGCACGCCGCCACGTACTTGGTTCGATTTTTATGTCGGGAGCCAAGCACGGGCGACGGCACTTCGTTCAGCTCATTCATACCGGAATGACCGACGCGTCAATCAGTCCATCGATGCCATGACAGTGAAGGGCACTTCGATCTCCGCAATGTTCGTTGTCGGCTCGTACGAGTCCCGAACAAACAAGACCACCTTGTAGTCGCCATCAGAAAGCTCTGACGTCGGCAAGGCGTTCTTGCGGATTTCGTCCGGAAGCGGAATAGGGCCGGTGTCCATATTCCACACGTAGGTGCTGTTGGTGACGTCGTAGACCCCGACCCAGTACCCCGCCGCATCGGATGCTGGCGTGTCCTCTTCCCAGCCGAACTGGAACTTTGCGGTGCCGTCGGCTGGATTGCCGAGCATGCGCACGTAGGCACCCTCGTCCTCCACCACGTACGGCGGAGCAGCCATCGCCTCCATCGAACCAACGGCAACTGGCAACACCACCGCCGAGACGATGGCTGCTTTTCGCAAAGTGCTTTTCATTCTTCGCATGACAAACCCTCCTTGATAATGGGGCGACGGTCGTCGCCCGCGATCAAGGATGCGACCGCGCAACGCGAAGGCCCAAGCACAAGACTCACGATCACGACGGAAGATGACGTGCGTCCGAACTGTTCGGAATCAGAGAAAACCAAGCACGAGACCTGCTATTGCCAGGTGATACGTCACCATGATCCCAACGATCACACCGATCTCACGCTGAGATCAGACTGCTCGGGCGACTCCAGCGGCTTGATGGATAGCGGCCATGATCGAGCTGGTACCCGTGACGTCGCCCACGAGATGTGCTGCCACACCATCGGGGATGTAGTCGGCAATCTCTCGATTCGGATGGTTGTACGAGACCAGGACCACGGTCCCTGCCGGGATGGCTCGGCGCCGTTCCGTGAAAGGCACGCCGATCAAGACCTCGTCATGCGTGATTCCCTGCACATAGTGCCCACCGATGAAGTCGAAGTTGCCCGACATGAGTCGCTCTTTCGATGCCTCCACGGTGGCCGGCGGGAACGGGATCATTGCCCCGAGTGAGTCGTACCGGCTCACCATGGTCACTTTCGCACCCGCATCGACGAGCGCGTCAGCCACGGAGATGGCTTCGAAAGTGCCCGTGTCGTCGTAGATGAAGCAGTCACCCTTGATCTCCGCGCGCCCTCCGAAGCCGAAGACGTCCCACGACGTGTAAACGTGGGGCAGATCGGCCCCCGAAATCGGCATCGAAGGTGTCGACAACTGGAAGCCATCGCGCCGTGGTGTGGCTCCCGTTGCCACAATCACTTCGTTGGGCTTTTCCGCTGCGATGGTGTCGGGGTCGGCGTAGATGCCGAGGTGAATCTTGACGCCGAGACGTTCGATCTCACGCGACAGAAAATCGGTGATTGCACCAAGGTCGCTGCGGTGAGGGGCACGAGACGCAATGGTCACTTGGCCACCCAACTGACGAGTTGCCTCGTACAGCACCACCTCGTGGCCACGCAAGGCCGCAGTGCGTGCAGCCTCGAGGCCGGCTGGCCCGCCACCGATGATCATGACCTTCTTCTTCACCAGCGCAGGCGTAGTGGGCTCGAACGAGACCGACGTCTCGTTGGCGGCGGCCACGTTCACGACACAACTCAACTTCCCGGTAGCCATCAGCTGCGCAACACAACCCATGTTCGACCCGATGCACGGGCGAACCTGATCTTCCTCGCCTCGCTGGGCCTTGTTGACCAGTTCCGGATCAGCGATGAGTGCACGCACCATCGACACGACATCACCGGCACCGCTCTCAACGATGTGATTGGCGTGATCGAGCGTCATGATGCGGCCCACCACGATCGTCGGTTTGCTGACAACGGAAGTGATCACTTCGTTGGGTTTCATCTCGTTGCCCAGCGGATCCTCCATCGTCGAGAGCAACTTGTGGAAGCGCCAATACGAGCCCATGTGCAAAGACACGTAGTCCACGTATTTCTCGACGTACTGGGCGATCTCGGCATTGTCCTGCGGTGTCAAACCACCCGGAATGTATTCCTCGTTCGGAAGCCGAATACCCACGCAGAAATCGTTGCCCACGACACGACGAATCTCTTCGAGCGTCTCCACCAGAAATCGCATGCGGTTCTCGAACGAACCTCCGTACTGATCGTCGCGATGGTTCGTTGCTGGCGACATGAACTGCTGCAGGAGATAGCCACTGGATGCATGCACATCGATGCCGTCGATACCGCCCTCGCGGATACGACGAGCGGCCTGACCGAATGCGGCCACCACGTCACCGATCATGTCGGTACTCATCGGCATGGGGATCGTGCCGATGTTGGGGCTGGGCACTGCGCTGGCCGAATACGGATAGGGCGACTTCCGCGGTTTCGTTGCCGCACCCGGGTGGTACACCTGGGCGAACATCTTCATTCCGTAGGGCCTCATCCGATCGGCGATTTCTTTGTAGATCGGAATGATGTCGTCTTTGTACAGGGGCATCAATGACGGTGCGCTGTCGTGAACGCTCGTGGCCTCGAGCGTGCTCATGGCCACACCGCCCCGCGCGCGAGCCTCGTGATACGCGATGAGACCCTCGCCTGCCAGCAAGGTTCCGTGCGCAGACCGCACGACCCGGTTCTTCAACTCCACCCCGCCGATGGTGATCGGCTGAAACAGATGTGGATAGCGCATGTTCCCCTCCCCTGTCGCCGACTGCCCGGCTCCCCCACGAGCGTAAGGGAAGCGTGGAACGGCGGGCGTGGCGGACTTCCGGACACGCCCGAGCTACCCAGCCTCGGGCGCGCCATGCTTCGAAGTCGTCCGGTTCCCGTCGGTCTTAATGACGACTTTCTTGCCGCCGTCGCAACAAAGGGCAGCGTCGCCTCAGACGAACCGGCGGCGTAGGGCGACAAAGCTCACACCGACAAGGATCGCAAAAAGGGAAATATCGCGCATGCGACGAACTGCGGAGCCAGTATCGGGCATCGGCCCGGCTACTCGTGATCTCGATTGCTCAGACGCCTGCGAGGTGACAGGGTCTGATGACGCGGACGTCACAGCACTCGAAGTTGTCTGAGTTGTCGTAGTTGCTGAGGGCACTCCCGAGGCGACCAATGTGGTCGAAGAAGATGTCGAAACGTCGGTCGTTTCCGAGGACGGAATGCTTGATGTTGATGACGAGGACGTCGAAGAGGTTGTTGTCGGCGTGGACCGGGTGGAAGTACACGGTGTTGTCGCGGCATTCGCCATCAACCGATAGCCGGCGGCAGGGTCGATACGGAACTGGATGTCTTGCGGCCAAACGTTGATTCCCACGACGCAGTTGTCGCCAACGGCGAGAAGCGGTGTGGAGTCACTGTCGTTCCAATGAGCTATCGGCGTGGCCCCCGATGCCACCACCAGGTTTGTGTGCATGTTCGTGAAGTTGTTTTGGATGGTGGTGTCCATTGCCAAGTTACCGACTCCGGCCAAGTAGGCCGACGAGCTTTGACCACTCTCAGCCACCAAGGTGAAGTGAGCGTCATATCGGTAACCGTCACAATCGCTT
>JBILKS010000147.1:0-4372 GCA_044376595.1 Ilumatobacteraceae bacterium
GACGGCCATCTCAAGAACCTTCTGGGCTCCGCCCACCTGCTCGGCGGCAAGACCGACGGCAACGAGGTCGAACACCTTGGAAAGGACGTCCCAGCCCTTGCCCTCTTCGCCGACAAGGCGAGCAGGCGTGTTGTTGAAGTCGAGCTTGGCCTGCTTGCGGGTCTGGTCCATGGTGGACAACTGCGTGCGGGTGAGGCCGGCTGCACTGCCGTCGACGGCAAACAAGCTCACGCCCTTCCCGGTGCGGGCAGCGACGAGAATCAACGAGGCGATGTGGCCGTCGATGACGAACGACTTGGTTCCCGACAACTTCCAATCGGAACCGGATCCTGTTGCGGCCATCTGGATGCCCGCTTCGTCCCACTTGCCCGAGGGCTCGGTGGTGGCGAGAGTGGCGATGGTCGCACCCGCGGCGATACCGGGAAGGTATTCCTTCTTCGCGGCTTCGTCACCCGAGTGCAGAAGCGTGTTGGCGGCAAGCACAACGGTGGAGAAGAACGGCGCACACAGAAGTGCACGACCCATTTCTTCGAGCACCACACCGAGTTCGATGTAGCTGTAGCCGGAGCCACCGTATTCCTCGGGGATGTGCAGGCCCTGAAGGCCCATCTGCTCACCCATCTGGCTCCACACGGCGGCGTCGTAGCCCTGGTCGGTCTCCATCTGCTCACGAACGGCATCTTCCGCCGACTTGGTGTCGAGGAAGGAGCGAACGGTCTTGCGGAGTTCTTCTTGTTCTTCACTGAAGGCAAAATTCATGTCGTCAGTTTGCCGTTGCCCGGCCCCGGCAGACAAACCACTGTGTGTACGCTTGTGTACACAATAGATTCGGTTCACGGTTAGGCTTTCCTGATGGCTTCACGCATCGGTACGCGAGAACTCCGAGCCCAGTTGGCCGTAGCCCTGCGCCGGGCCAGTGCCGGTGAGCGCATTGTGGTCACCGACTCGGGCCGGCCCCTGGCTCAACTCGGCCCCATCGATGCGCCGAACATCAGCACCAGCAACACAATAGAAATGGACGAACTGGTGGCCCGTGGCGTGGTGATACCTCCCCGGAGACGCAGCGCTGCTGGACCCCGGATCATTCCTGTCGATGTCTTCAGCGGCGTGCGCTTCGACCAAGTGGTGAGGGATCTGCGATGAGCCTCTTGCTGGACACCACGGCACTCCTTGCCCTGCACGTTGCATGTGCCCAACAGCGCATCGTCGAGCAGGCCATGGCCAGCAACCCCGTGTGGTGCGCCTCGGCGATGGCTCTCGCCGAGTCACTGGCCGGCATCGACCGCCTCACCGAGGAGCCGGTCTTGCGCGAAGAGATCGAAGACGCCCTGCGCCGCACGTGGGACTACATCCACGTCGTTCCCGTCGACCAGCGCTGCATCGACGAGGCCTCCCTGATTTCTCGCACGCAACCCGTCTCGCTCGGTTCGGCACTGCATCTCGCCGCCGCCCAACGATTGCCCGGCCCCGTCTCGTTGGTCACCTTCGATCCCGGCCAGATCACCATTGCCATGGGCATGGGTTACGAAATCGTGTCGGCGTAGGCCCGATGGGCGAGAATGAACCCGTGACGTCCGAACTGCAGTGGTCGAACGCCGATGTCGAAGTGCACAAGCTCGTTGTCGGTCCGTTCGAGAACAACGTGTTCATCGTGCGCTGCAAGATCACCGGCGAAGCAGCGTTGATCGACGCGGCCAACGAACACGAAAAACTTCTGGAACTGTGCCGTGCGCTCGGTGTGCGACGCGTGCTCGAAACACACGGCCACTGGGACCACATACAGGCAGTTCCGGCCATGCGCGAAGCGGGATACGAAGTCGCCGTCACCGCACTCGATGCACCACGCCTGAAAGAGGTGGGCTACGACGTGTTTCTCGACGACAAGGAAGTGGTGGAAGTGGGTCGACTGCGCATGCACGTGATCCACAATCCCGGCCACACCGAAGGCTCGATTTCTTTCGCAGTCGAGAACACGCCGCTTCTTTTCACTGGCGACACCCTGTTCCCCGGCGGACCGGGCAACGCCACCTTCGAGGGCGGCGACTTCACCACCATCATCGAATCGATCGACACCAAATTGTTCACTTTCCCCGCCGACACCATCGTGCTGCCGGGGCACGGACTGGACACCACCATCGGCGCAGAGCGCCCGCATCTCCAGGAATGGGTCGACCGAGGTTGGTGAACGTTCACAGCGACAACTCCAGTCCCCCCCGCTGGCTTTCGAAAACCAGCATCGTGGTGGGCCTTGCACTTGTCGTGCTCCTCGTTGTCTCGGCCTTTGTCATCCACGCTCCGTCGGTGCGCCCCGACGAACTGGGCTTCCTCTTGAACGGACAGGTTTTCACCGGCAACAACGAGACTCCATTGGCCGAAGGCTTCCGTTCGTTCTATCCGGCAGGGTTTGGATTCTTCACGGCCGTCGCGGCGATTCTCGGTGGCACCATCGCCGCGCAGTTCCGCATCGCTCTGTTGTTCAACATCGCATTCACGATCGGCACTGCGTGGGTTCTCATGAACCTGACACTTCGCCATTTCACACTCAATCGCAAATGGGCAGCCATCGTGGCCATTGCGGTGTCGGTGACGCCAACGGTTGCCGCCAACTCGTTGTTCGCGTGGTCGGAATCACTGAGCAGGCTCGGTCTCGCGGGTCTCGTGTTGTTGGTGTACGAAACAGCGCGACAACCCACGTGGAAACTGACCGTCGGCACGGGACTCCTCGCTGCATACCTGCCGATCGTGCACGGTCGCTTCACTCTCGTGCTCCCCTTGGTCGTCATCACGCTCTTGGTGCTCGGCATCTCCCGCAACCACGCGCGTGTACTGGCCTGTGGCTCGGGCATCGTCGTGGCGGCAGTCAGCTATCTCGTCATGTCGCGGGCGAACGTGTGGTTGCGTGACGAGTTGTACGCCGGATCGTCTGGCAAGGAAAGCCGGATGGTCGACAAGTTCCTCGACCCCGCCAACACTTCCAGCATCATTCGCGGCTTCATCGGCCAGACGTGGTATCTCATGGCCACCACGCTGGGTCTGATTGCAGTCGGACTCGTTGTACTGACCACCAACGTTTTGACCGGCGCCAAGAGTCGCCGCACCGACCAATGGGTGGCGCCCCTCTTCACCATCGGGGCCGTGTTCCTCGTGGTGCTGACCTCGGCATTGCAGTTGGTGATCGTGATCCGCCCCGACCATCTGGTGTACGGCCGCTATGCCGAAGTGGTGTCACCAATACTTGTTGTCGTCGGCCTCTCGGCCATGATCACGCTTCGGCGTCGTGCGGCACTGATGTGGATCGGCGGCATTGGTGCAATCGGAGCATTGATTGCCGCCATGGCCGTGGCTGCCGGACGCGACGAACTGCGCAGCATGATTTCGCGAGGAAAGTTCTTCGCCGCACCCAACGCCATCGGCCTCGACTTTCCGCGGCGATTCCTCGAGCCAATGGGTTACCTCTCGCTGGGCGTGTTCTTCACCGTTCTCGCTCTGATTGCATTCTCCGTATGGCGCAAATCGCCGGCGCTGGGAGTGCTCGTGATTCTCTTGGTCGGCGCCGCATCCACCGCGTACACCGCCACACGCACGCTCATCCCCTACCGCGACTACACCGATTCCATCACCCTCGACGACGCCATTCGGGAGAACTCCGACACGAACGATTCGTCGATTCTCGTTGGCATCGACACTGTTGGTGTGGGCGGGCAGACCTTCTACGACTACCGCTATTTGCTCCATCCCATTCAGATCCGACGAATCAGTCTTTTCGCCACCGACCCCGCTGGCCTCGACTGCCTCATCACCGGACCGAATCAACCCCTCGACCCAGCAGCGTGGGACAACATCGCCGTCGACGGTCACCGAGGTCTCCTGCTGTGGAAGCGCAAGGGTCTAGATTCGTGTTGATATGACAGAACTCGACGTCAGCGTCGTCCTCCCGGTCTACAACGAACGCGGACACCTTCGCGAAGAAATCAACCGCATCCGCGAGGCTCTCGAAGCCTCGAAGTACTCCTTCGAAATCATCGTCATCGACGACGGATCGAACGACGGGTCCGAAGTCGACCTGCCCACCATCCCCGACATCCGTCTCATTCGCCATCGCACCAATCAGGGCTCGGGGGCAGCGCGACGCACCGGAACACGCGCAGCGAACGGCCGGGTAGTGGTGTGGACCGACGTTGACATGACCTATCCCAACAACGAGATTCCGTGGCTGGTGGATCAACTCGAAGGCTACGACCACGTGGTCGGAGCACGGCGCACCGAGGAAGGAACCGTCAAGTTCCTGCGCAAGCCGGCCAAATTGTTCATCCGCAAACTGGCCAGCTATCTCACCGAGACCGACATCAAGGATCTCAACTCCGGCTTGCGG
>JBILKS010000148.1:0-4370 GCA_044376595.1 Ilumatobacteraceae bacterium
CCCTCCACCGCCGATGTTCCCATCCGCGTCGAGTTCTGGGGCGACGAGATCGAGCGGCTCCAGACATTCAACGTGAACGACCAGCGCAGCGCCCACGACGTGCAAGAAGCGTGGGTACACCCCGCGCGCGAACTTCTGATCGACCAAGCAACGCGTGACAAAGCCGCGGCCCTGGTGGCGAGCGAACCGTGGGGACGCGAACATTGGGAGCGATTCAGCGAAGGTCTCGTGTTCGAGGGCATGGAGAGTTGGTTGCCGTGGTTCTCCGACGGCTCCACGCTCACGTCGGTCATCAGCGACATCGCCCGCAACGACGATGCCGACATTCGTCTGGTGTTGGTCGAACCACGCCGCATCCGCGATCGTGGCGCCGACATCCTGGCCGAAGAGGCCGATCTCGCACAGGCGCTGGCCAGCACGTGGGGCCGCGCATCGGAATCCGACACGTCGGTCGACTTCCCGCGCCTGCACGCCGAGCCCGACACCGTGTTGGCCGACACCGGCACCATCGCCGCCTATCACGTGTTGGCCGCGGCCGATGCCGGGGCCGACTCAGGCATGCGCAGCGTCAACGCCAGCGGTTGGGGACCACTCACCAACGACCCCATGGCGATTGTTGCGCGCTTCGCCGAACTCGTGCGCCAGGGACACCGTGTCATCGTGGCCGCCGACACAGACGGCTCGGCCCAACGCATCACCGAAAGCCTCGTGAGCGGCGGTGCCGACGTGGTGCGACTCGACACACTCCCCGAGGCTCGTCGCGATGCGGTCGGGCCGGGAATCTTCATGACGGTGTGTCGCTTGCACCACGGCACGTACATGCCGAGCGCGAAGCTCGCGTTGGTGGCCGAATCGGATCTCACCGGTCGCCGCCGACCGACACGACGCCAAAAGCCGCGCGTCTCGGGATCGACATTCCAAGACCTGAAGCCCGGCGACTACGTGGTGCACTTCCATCACGGAGTCGGCAAGTTCGAGGGCCTCGTGAGCCGTGCGATCGGCGGAGCACAACGCGACTACCTCTTGCTCGCCTACAAGGGTGGCGACAAGCTCTACGTCCCCACGGATCAGATCGACACCATTCGTCAGTACGTGGGTGGCGACACGCCGGCCATGCACAAGTTGGGTGGATCCGAGTTCGCACGCGCCAAAACCCGCGTGCGATCCGCGGTGCAGGAAATCGCCCAAGAGTTGGTGGTGCTCTACCAGCGCCGTGTCACCGCGGCCGGACACGCATTTGCCCACGACACTCCCTGGCAACACGACATGGAGATGGCCTTCCCCTATGTGGAAACAGTCGACCAGCGCACAGCCATCGGCGAGGTCAAGGCCGACATGGAACGCAGTGTCCCGATGGACCGACTCATCTGCGGCGACGTGGGTTTCGGCAAGACCGAGGTGGCGGTTCGTGCCGCATTCAAGGCCATTCAGGACGGCAAACAGGTTGCAGTTCTGGTGCCCACCACGCTGCTCGCATCGCAGCACGGCAGCACCTTCAAGGATCGCTTCGCAGGCTTCCCGATTCGCGTGGAGGTGCTGTCGCGTTTCCAAACGGCTGGCGAATCCAAGAAGATCCTCGCCGGCCTCGCCGCCGGAGAAATCGACTGTGTCGTGGGCACGCATCGTCTGTTGCAAGAGGGCGTGAAGTTCAAGGATCTCGGCTTGCTGGTTGTCGACGAAGAACAACGCTTCGGTGTCAACCACAAAGAATCGATGAAGAAGATGCGCCACAACGTCGACGTACTCACGCTCAGCGCCACACCCATTCCCCGCACACTCGAGATGAGCCTGGTGGGCATCCGCGACTTGTCATTGCTGCAGACACCGCCGGCCGACAGACAGCCGATCCTCACCTACGTGGGCGAACTCGACAAGCGACTGGCCGTGGAAGCCATCCGTCGCGAGCTTCTGCGTGAAGGGCAGGTGTTCTGGGTCCACAACCGCGTGCAAAGCATCGAAGAACGCGCGGCGGAACTGCGCGAGTTGGTTCCCGAAGCACGAGTTGCCGTGGCTCACGGACAAATGGACGAGGCATCGCTGGAACGCGTGGTGTTGGAGTTCTGGGAAGGAAAGTTCGACGTTCTCGTGTGCACCACCATCATCGAGAGCGGCATCGACATGCCCACGGTGAACACGCTCGTGGTGGAGCGCGCCGACCTGCTGGGCCTCGGCCAGTTGCATCAGCTACGAGGTCGAGTGGGCCGCAGCGGTCAACGTGCATACGCGTATCTGTTCCACCCGAAGGACCGCACGCTCAGCGAAGAGGCCTACGAACGCCTCCGCGCCATCGGCGAAGCAACAGAGCTGGGCAGCGGATTCAAGATCGCCATGCGCGACCTCGAGATTCGTGGCGCCGGCAACATCCTGGGCGAGGCGCAGAGTGGGCACATCGCCGCAGTGGGTTACGACCTCTACTGCCAAATGGTCACCGAAGTGGTGGCCGAGATGAAGGGCGAACCGGTGGAATTGCCGAACGACTTGAAACTCGACATTGCAGTGTCGGCATTTCTTCCCGAGTCGTACGTCCCCACCGAAGATCTCCGACTCGAGGCCTACCGTCGCCTCAGCGAGGTCACCACCCTCGAGCAGGTCGACGATGTGCGCCGCGAATGGCTCGACCGTTACGGACCCATTCCCCCGGAGGCAGAGACGCTCCTGGCTGTCGGTGCACTGCGTGCTGCCTGCCACACCTACGGCATCACCGACCTCACGGTGATGATGGGAACGGCACGCATCTCCCCCGTGGTTCTCCCCGCCAGCAAGCAGATGCGACTGCAGCGCCTGGCCGCGAACAGCAAGTTCAAGGGCCTTGCATGGCGAGAACAGGACAAACAGTTGGTGGCCCCACTCGCTTCCGCCCAACAAAAGGGCAAAACCAACAACGGCGACCGCTTGGTGGCCGATCTGCACGAACTGCTGAACGAAATGCTCGGCGAGTAAAGTCTCGTCGTGCTTCGACTCCCTTCGCCCCGCATTCTCACTCGATCTAGTGCTCGTCTTGCCGCCGGCGCAGCAGCCGTGTCCTTGTTGGCCGCCGGTTGCGGCACCTTCACCAACAACGCCACCGCTGTCTCGGTCAACGGCAAGGATCTCTCGGTCGACACCCTCGAGAACTACGTCGAACAGTTCGACGCCATCAAGCAGATCCCCATCGCCGACGGAATCGTCACGCTGAACGACGTGCGCGGATTGCTCGGGGCCTTCGTTCGCGAAAATGTCTACACCGAGTTCCTCGACGCTTACGACGTCCCGCTGACCAAAGAGCAAGTCGATGCAAAGCGTGCAGAAATCGGCGAAGAACCGCTTGCCGGACTGTCGCCCGAGCTCGAAGACTTGATCGTGCGCCTCAACGCCGCGGCCACCTCCATTCAAGAGTTCGAGGCACCGTCGGACGAAAAGATCGAAACGTTGTACAACTCCTCGCCGTCGCTCACCGGAGCCCTGTGCACCAATCACATCGTGGTGAAGGAAAAGGCCACCGCTGCCAACGTCCTTGCCAAGCTGGAAAAAGGTGCCGATTGGAAAGAACTCGCCGGCAAGTACTCACTCGAAGACAACGCGGGCGAAACCGCTGGCGCACTCGTCGGCATGGGCGAAGACGGCAGCACCTCGCCGTGCCAGTCGATCCTCCAGTACCAGGACACCTTCGACCCCTTGTTCACGGCTGGAGTTCTTCAGGCCAAGCCCGGCGTGCCCTACGGTCCGGTCAGGTCGAGCTTCGGGTATCACATCATCTACGTGCAGCCTTTCGACGAAGTCAAAGATGACGTGCTGACGTTGGTGAAGTCGCAACCCGGGCCCCTCATGGCCACCGGTCTCGTGGTCAACACCGACGTGCAAGTTGATCCGGCCTACGGCGTGTGGAGCACCGCAGCCGGGGCAATCGTGGCCGGCTAGTCGCCGCCACACGTTCACATGTCTTCCATCGTCGTCGTGGGTCTCGGGCCCGGAGATCCGGGTCTCCTCACCGCGGCAACACTCGACGCGATCCGCGACACGCCCGTACGGTTCCTGCGCACCACGCAGCACCCCTCAGCCCACTGTGTCGGCGACGCCACGTCGTTCGATCACCTCTACGACACGTTGCCCACTTTCGACGAGGTGTACCAACGCATCACCTCCGATCTCATCGCATCAGCCCAGACCCACGGGGCGGTGCTCTACGCGGTGCCCGGTTCGCCTTCGGTGCTCGAACGCAGCGTGCAGTTGTTGTTGCAGCAGGCACCTGACGACATTCGCGTCACTGTTCTTCCTGCGCTGTCGTTTCTCGACTGCGCATGGGCTGCACTCGGCATCGACCCCGTCGACGCCGGAGTACGAATGATCGACGGCCACCGATTCGCCGTGGAGGCAGCGGGAGAACGCGGGCC
>JBILKS010000149.1:0-4345 GCA_044376595.1 Ilumatobacteraceae bacterium
TGCCCAGAGCCACCACGGGCTGACCGATGGCAAGTTCTCCCCCGCCCAACTCTGCCGCGGTGAGTTCTTTCGTGGCAGTGACTGCAACGATTGCAAGATCGCGAGCAGGTTGGCGACCCACGATGCGACCATCGAGTTTTGTTCCATCGGCAAGAACGACACTCACCGTGTCGACACGTTCCACCACATGGTGAGCGGTGAGAACCAACCCGGTGGCGTCGTAGATGACGCCACTACCGATGCCACCCGCGCCGTCGTCGATCTGCACGACTGCCGGACCCACCGCCTTGGCAACCGATTCAGGAGTGCCTGCCGCAGGCGACGACGAGTTGCCATCTTCTTCGGGTGTAGTGGCCGGAACCGAGTCGGTCTTGGTCGAGTCAAGAGGTGTTGACCCTGCAGTGTCGGTGACACCAGACGTGTCGTTTGCCGAATCGCCACCCACTGCCGCAAAGCCGCCGAACACCAAAGCCAGCAACACCACGATGGCGGCCACCACCACACCCACCGGCCGTTTACGTGAACGCGGCTCGGGATCGAGGTCGAATGGATTGCCCGCAAGCGGCGGGGGCAACGTGGATCCGAGCGGCGGCGCCGGTGGAATGTCGCGCCATGTTCGCGGGGCGGATGACTGATCCGCAGGATCTGAGGGGGGCGTTGAACTCGTGGATGTCATGGTGGACCTACGTCTAGGGGGGAAACGTAAGAAGAGGGTAAACCCTCACCGCTGCATTGTTACGTCACAGCGCCGTGCTTATTACGGCAAAGCCATGCTTATTGTGGCAAAGCCGTGCTTACTGTGGCAAAGCCATGCTTATTGCGGCAAAGCCATGTACTTGTCGACGAGGTCGTGCAGATGGCGTGTGCGGACTTCTTGGTAATTGCCCAGATTCTCGGCCGGACGAAGGCTTCCCTTGAAGCCACGCTGTTGTGCGGCGAGGTTGTCGGTGTCTTGGTCGTACACAAAGCCCAAACCTTGATCCATACCCGGTGCCGTCATGTAGCTGTCCTCGATGTCGAGGTCGTACGGCTTGGCAGGTGCCGGGGCCACGCCGCCGTCGGGCGGAAAGCGCAGGAACAACAACTCGAAGATGCACTCGTCGGGGTTCTCCGGATGCGGCAGGAACCGATAGATCATCGGCCGTGACGCGCCCGGGAAGTAGAAGGAGTTCGGGAATACGTAGTACTCGATGGAGTCCAGCGTGTCGGCCACGTGGAAGTCGGAGAAGTCGTGCTTGTAGTCCTGCGCGAGGCGCTCTTGCACGAGCTTGTAGAACACGTCGCGAGCAGTCTTGTCCTCGGGAACCTTGGGAATGTCGTCAGGGTTCTGGTAGCGGCGACGCAACACGAAATCGAGAATCTCCTGCTCGGAGAGCTTCTTTTCGATGTGCGGGCTCTGCGTTCCCGACGTGTGCATGAAACGCGACACGTGCTCTTCGAACACGTCGTACTGGGCGTTGGCATCACCGGTTGCGCGCAGACCCTCGGGGTGCGTCTTGTACACGTGGTACGCCTCCAGGAAGGCCCCCATCGCGGCCTTCCAGTTGGCCGGAAGTCGCTTGCGCAAGTGCAACTCGATGTAGCGCTGGGTCATGTCCCAAGGACCGGTGAAGTGCGTGGTCATGACTCCGAGGTACTCGTGGAGCGGTTGTGCCTGCGGATCAAAGTTGACGAACACGAATCCACCCCACGTGTCGACTTGAATCTCGGGCATCTTCAGATCGTCGTCACTGAGGTGCGGGAAGTCCCAACGGCAGGGTACCGAGGCCACGTTCCCCGTGGTCGACCAGGCCCATCCGTGGAACGAGCACGTGAAACGATTCGCATTGCCCGTGTCCCACGATGGCTTCAGTTGCGTTCCGCGGTGGAGGCAGAAGTTGTTGAGCGCACGAATCTTGCCATCGTTGCCGCGCACGATGATGATGGAACGGTGACCGATGTCGTAGACGTAGTAGTCGCCGTTGTTGGGAATGTGCTCTTCGCGGCAGGCCCACTGCCACACGCGTGACCACACCTTTTCGAACTCGAGCTCCAGGAACTCCTTCGACGTGTACCGGTAGTAACCAATGGGCTCGCTTCCCCGATAGCGATACTCACTGGTGAGCATCTGGGGTGGCGCCCCTGTCTCGTCACGCAAGATGATGTCGCGATAAGTGGGCCCTGGGCACCGGTGGTCTCCGGGAGCAACATTGGGATCGGGCAGCGTCTGTTCCATGTCGCAAAGGTAACGCAGCCAGCACCGTCCGGACAGAGGCGAAGCCTGCAGACTCGCTGCCAAGGCTGAATCACCCGACGGATCAGTTGGGCGTGGCCACCAACATGCCAACTGTCCGCGCGATGCCGGCTTGGTCGCCTTCTCCGTCGAGGGCCATCAGATCGTTGACCACCGACCCCATCTGGAGCGACATTGTCATCTCGGCCAATGAGAGTGGAGACAACTCGGGATGCAAAAAGCCCTGCTCACGGGCCCGAGCAAAGACACCTTCGAGAAACTCCACCTGACGTGTGTGGTGCTCCTTCAACGCCGCGGCCAACGTGGGACGTGTACGCGACGAGCCGACGATCTCAGCCCGGATGAAACGGGATTTTTGTGTTCCCCCGGTCAACATTGCCACCAGGCATGCCGTCATTCGCTCTTGAAACTCCGCCGAACTCGTTGCGCACTCGAGGGCTGCGGCGAACGATTCCAGCTCGCAGACCGAATGATCGTCGAACTGTTTCAATCGGGCGGCGACCACAACCCCTTCACGGTCTCGAAAGTAGTGATAGAGCGTTGCCACGGAGACTCCGCTGGACCTGGCAACGTCGTTCACCCGCAACCCAGGCTCGCCGCACTCTTCGATCTGGGCAATGGCCACGTCGACAATGCGCGCCATCGTGGCAATGGCGGTGTTCGAGGGCGACAGCGACTTTTTCATGTCTCTGCATCTTACAACCTGCTCTATATTTTTGTTAGAGTGAGCCAAAGATCTTAAAGTGACGTCATGATCAAGGGTCTCATCTCGTTTGCCCTGGTTTTCCTTGTGGCCACCTTCCCCGCCACGTGGTTGCTCATGCTGTTTCTCGGCAACCTGGGCACACACCTGTCCTATTGGGGAACACTGCCCCTCGGCATTCTGGTGTCCAGCTTGTTGGCCGGGGCCAGTCGCCGGGGCGCTCATCTTCACTGAGGCTTTTCAGTGAAGAATCGTCATGCCACCGTCCACCGCGATGCACGCACCGTTCAAGAAACTCGCTGCAGGTAGACACGCGCTCAGCGTCATCTGTGCCACTTCTTCTGGTTCTCCGTATCTGCGGAGAGGAACGTTTCGTTTCGCGTAAATCGTCTTCGACTCATCGGGGATGCCCGAGGTCATTCCCGTGTTGATGGGCCCGGGACAGATTGCATTCACATTGATGCCGTGACGTCCCAACTCTGCGGCACAGCTCTTGGTGAGACCGACCACGCCGTGCTTCGCGGCGGTGTACGCGGCCAGGCCGGGTGTGGCGACGATTGCCTCGGTTGAGGCGACGTTGACGATGCGTCCGCCGCCGGCCGATTTCATGTGCGGAACCACGAGACGAACCATGTGGGCATACGCGCTGAGGTTCACCGCCAGGGTTCGGTCCCAAGCCGTGAGGAAATCCTGGTCGGGTCCGAGCAACGACGAGGCGACGCTGATCCCGGCGTTGTTCACCAGGATGTCGACACCGCCGAACAACTGCACACAACGATCCACCACGAGTGCGCGTCGGTCAGAATCGGTCACGTCGCATTCCACGCCGATCACCCGTTGCCCGCCGTGGACGGCAGAGATCTCGGCAACCACAGCCGCCACGCGTTGTTCACCGATGTCAGCGACAACCACCGAGGCACCTTCGTCGGCAAACAGATGAGCAGTGGCCCGTCCCATTCCGCTTGCCGCGCCAGTGACGATGACCGATTTGCCGGCAACAGACCTGTCCAGTTGGGTGAGACGTGCCATGTTCATTGTGCAGTCAGTGTTCATCTTGCAGTCAGTATTGGTAATGCAGTCAGCGCGCGAGATCTTGTGCGGTCAACAGGCCGTCGAGCATGGGCGGCGGCAACACCGTGGGGTGCCCAGCCCACAACTGCACGCAGTCGCCGGTGCGACCCGACGGACCCTCTTTCACCAAGTCCAACAGGACCGCAGCCACCGACTCGGGGCTCATGGTGCCGGGAGCAGGCTCGCGGTCTCGAACGAAACCGAGGTACATCGGAGTTGCCGTGGCACCCATGCCGAAAGAGTTGACGCGGACCTTGTGCGGTGCGAGCGCGCGCGCCCAGGTGTTGGTGAGTCCTTTGATTCCCCATTTGGACGCGTCGTAGACATCGAATCCGGGG
>JBILKS010000150.1:0-4339 GCA_044376595.1 Ilumatobacteraceae bacterium
CGCGGCCGAATCCACCCCGGGAAGCGACACCGATCAGCGAGTAGACGATGAAGAGTCCCACCGCACCGGCACAACCACGCAAGAGTTCGGTGATGTCCACGTGCACCAATGCATCGATCACGATCAGCGGCACCGCACTGACGATCATGAGGCCAGTGATGTAGCGGGGTACGCGATGAGTCATGGCATCGATGATCGACAGCGCCAAGAGACCGGTGAACGTGGTGAGTGCTGCAAACGTGAGAAATGCGCGATCGAGTTCGCGAAAGATCAACAGCGCGGCAACCGCCGACCACGCCATGATGGCGGCCGTTTGGGGCAAGCCGATGATCAGTGGTGACCGACGAATGCGTCGCACGTTCTGCTGGGTGGTACGCACCACCCAGAATCCGGCAACGAGGCCGAGGATCGCAACGACGTAGGCCGTGGCCCTACTCCTGGACCAGTTCGATCAACGTGCCGAACGAACCCTTCGGGTGGATGAATGCCACCGTGGTTCCGCGGCTGCCCGGGCGGGGGGCCTTGTCGAGTGGTGTTGCACCGGCATCGATCATGGCCTGCAGAGCCTTGGCGCAGTCGTCGACGCGATAACCGATGTGATGCAGACCCTCGCCGCGCTTGTCGAGCGCTTTGGCAACGGGCGAGTTTTCGTTGGTGGGTGTCAGCAACTGGATGTAGCTCTCGGCCACCTTCAACAATGCTTCTTCCACACCGTCGCTTTCGACGATTTCGCGATGCTCCACCTCGGCACCGAAAGCGCGGGCGTAATAATCGATGGCGGCCTCGAGGTCGCGAACGGCAATGGCAACGTGGTCGATCTCTGTCAACAACATGTCTCTATCGTCTCACTTTCGGTGAACTAACGGCGGAATCTATTGATGTTTGCCTCGCCCACCTTGGCGCGCAAGGCCGGGTCGTCGACACCCATCCCGGCTTCGGGGGCCAGACACAAGATGCCCAACTTGCCCTCGTGCATGTTGTGATGGACCTGGAAGGCGGCCTCGCCCACGTTCTCCAGATCGAAAACCTGTGACATGACCGGATGGATCATGCCCTTCGAGATGAGGCGATTGGCTTCCCATGCCTCGTGATAGTTGGCGAAATGACTGCCCACCAAGCGCTTCAAACGCATCCAGAAGTGTCGGTTGTCGAATTCCATCATGTAACCGCTGGTAGCGGCGCAGGTCACCACGGTGCCCCCGCGCTTTGCCACGTACATCGACGCCGCAAAGGTGGAGCGGCCCGGGTGCTCGAAGACGATGTCGGGGTCTTCGCCCACCAAGTCGCGCACGTCGCTGCCGAGGCGTCGCCATTCGGATTCGTTGTGCGTGTCGTCGTCGTTCCAGAACTTGTAGTTGGCGGTCTTGCGATCGATCACCGCCTCACAGCCCATTTCCTGCAGGATCTTGGCCTTGTCGGGCGAACTCACCACTCCCACCGGAATCCCGCCGCCGTTGAGTACGTACTGCACGGCATAGGCACCGATGCCACCCGTGGCACCCCAGATCAACACCACGTCGCCTTGCTTCATCTGCGCACCGTTGCGCGACACCAACATGCGGTAGCTGGTGCTGTTGCACAGGGCGTTGACAGCTGCTTCTTCCCACGAGAGGTGTGCCGGCTTGGGCATGAGTTGGTTGGCCTTGACCACCGACAGGTCGGCCAAGCCGCCGAAGTTGGTTTCGTAGCCCCAAATGCGCTGGTTGGCGGCCAGCATCGAATCGTTGTGGGCGCTTTGGTCTTGGTCGTCGACATGGTTGCAATGAATGGTGACCTTGTCGCCGGGCTTCCAGTTGCGCACCGCGGCGCCCACCTTCAGCACCACGCCACTGCCGTCGCTGCCCACCACCTGATAGTCGCGATCGTGGCGCTTGGCCCACGTGCTCTCGCGGCCCAGCCTGGAAACCAAACCAAAGGTGGAGACGGGCTCGAAAATGCTGCTCCACACGGTGTTGAAGTTGATGGACGAGGCCATCACTGCCACGTACACCTCGTCGGGAGCCAGTTCGGGTGTGGGCACCTCGCCGACGTGGAGGCTCTTGCGCGGGTCTTTGTCGTTCGATGCCACCCCGGCAAACATCTCGGTTTCCGACTTCAGAACGTGAGCGCCGCGATACGTGGCGGGTATCGGCAACTTGGCGATTGTCTCGCTGTTGGCCCCCGCCAGAATCGCGTCGCGGATTTCTCCCATTGACGTATCTGCCATTCGGGGAGGCTACCCACCGGTAGCGGTGCTCAACCACCAACCGGCATACGCTTGACAACATGTCAGGTTCATACATCGTTGCCGGAGCCCGTACCCCCATCGGAAAGATGAGTGGTGCCCTTGCCTCTTTCTCTGCCGCCGATCTCGGCGGCATCGCCATTGCCGAAGCACTCAACCGCGCCGGCGTTCAACCCCACGAGGTTGAGCACGTTCTCATGGGTCAGGTGTTGATGGCCGGACAGGGTCAGGTGCCCGCACGCCAGGCAGCGGTCAAGGCCGGCATCCCCATGAACGTTCCGTCGATCAACATCAACAAGGTGTGCCTCTCGGGCATCAACACCATCTATCTCGCCCACCAGATGATCGCCGCAGGTGAAGCCGACATCGTGGTGGCTGGCGGCATGGAAAGCATGACCAATGCGCCATACATCGCCTCGGGTGCACGCGGCGGGTTCCGTTACGGCAACACCGAACTCGCCGATGCCATCATCAAGGACGGCTTGTGGTGTGCATTCGATGCCTGCCTCATGGGCCTCGGCACCGAGCGCTACACGTCGGGCAACGTCTCGCGCGAACAACAAGACGACTTGGCGGTGAAGAGCAACGAGCGCGCGGCCAACGCCATCAAGGAAGGCCGCCTCGCCGAAGAGATCGTGCCCGTGGCCATTCCGCAACGCAAGGGCGATCCACTCCTGGTGGAAACCGACGAAGGCGTGCGCCCCGGCACGAGCATGGAGTCGCTCGGCGGATTGAAACCTGCGTTCGACAAAGACGGCTCCATCACCGCCGGCAATGCTTCCCAGATCAGCGACGGAGCATCGGCCATCGTGTTGATGAGCAAGAAGGCCGCCGAGGCCCGTGGGGTCAAGCCGCTCGGAGAGTTCGTGTCGTACGGCATGGTTGCCGGACCCGACACGTCGCTGTTGCACCAGCCGAGTCGCGCCATCATGAAAGCACTCGACCGCGCCGGCAAGAAGGTGTCGGATCTCAGCCTCTTCGAGATCAACGAAGCATTCGCAGCGGTGGGTATCGCCTCAATGAAGGAACTCGGCATCTCCGACGACATCGTCAACGTCAACGGTGGCGCCATCGCACTTGGTCACCCCATCGGCATGAGCGGCAACCGCATCACACTCACCCTGCTGCACGAGTTGCGTCGTCGCGGCGGTGGCATGGGTGCAGCCGCGCTGTGCGGTGGCGGCGGTCAAGGCGACGCCATCATTGTTCGCTCGCTCTAAGACACACGCGGCACATCTCGCCGCGGCAATTGTCATCGGAATGATCGGTGGTCTCTTGACCGCCGGATTCCTGGGTTCGCTGAACTGGGCCGGGACGGTGCGCAACGACAACGAGTGGCTGATCTACCTCCTCCCGCTCGGAGGGCTTGTTGTCGGCCTGCTGTATCACCAGTTCGGTCAGCCCATTGCGGGCGGAACCAGCTTGGTGCTCGATGCCGTTCATGTTCCCGACGGTGAAGTGCCTTCGCGCATGGCGCCCATGATCTACACGGGCAGCGTGACATCGCACGTGGTGGGTGCCAGTGTCGGTCGCGAAGGTGCCGCCGTTCAGATGGTGGCCAGCGTCACCGACGACATCGCACGTCGACTTCGCCTTCCACGCGCATCGCGACGTGTGCTTCTCGTGGCGGCAATCGCCGCGGCTTTCGGCGGACTCTTCGGTGTGCCGATTGCCGGTGCACTGTTTGCCCTGGAGACGCAGCGTCGCACGCGCGCGCACGCCGTGGCGTTGCTTCCCGCCCTGACGGCAAGCGTTGTGGCCAATTACATCGCACGGCGTGTCGGTGCCAACCACGAACACATCGAGGCCGTCACCGGTGTGTCGTTCTCGTGGAACATCATGTGGCGCATCGTGGCTACAGCGGCGTGCTGCGCCGTCGTTGCGATTGCGTACATACAGATCGAGCATCGCATCAGAGATCTTTTTGCGCGGTGGGTGAAGTACCCGCCGTTGCGACCAGCGGTTGGCGGCATGTTGGTCCTGCTGCTCACCGCACTTGCCGGAACACGTGTCTACCTCGGCATCTCCACCGATCTCATGTACGGGGCGCTCACGGGCGCGGCGGGCATTGCCGCGGCGGCATTCGCATGGAAGCTGATTTTCACCGCCACCTCG
>JBILKS010000152.1:0-4302 GCA_044376595.1 Ilumatobacteraceae bacterium
CACGAAGATCTTCGCGCTGCAGGCCGGCAAGACGAAAGAGACACGTGAGGTCGAGAGGGAGATCCGAGGAGAAAACATCGGACACTTCGAGTTCAAGTTCGTCGACGAGCAGCGCCAGCACGTCATCGGCCATGTCACTGCTGTACTCGAGGCGAACGGCTCGGCCGAATCGCCGACGCCGCAATTCAGCCTCCACTGCCTCGAGAAGATCGTCGACTTCCTCGTCGTCGACGTCGAGGTCGGCGTCACGCGTGACACGGAACGACGCCGCATTGATCACCTTCATTCCCTCGAAAAGCTGATGAAGGTTGGCGATGATCACGTCTTCGAGAGGAACGAAATGATCACGCCCGGGTAGCTGCACGAGTCGGGACAACAAGGGCGGAACCTTGATTCTGGTGAAGCGTTCGTCACCCGTCTCGGGATCGCGCACCGTGGCCGCCACGCTGAGCGCCAGATTCGAAATGTAGGGAAAGGGATGGGCTGGGTCGACCACGAGAGGTGTGAGAACCGGAAAGATCCGCCTCTCGAATTCCTGACACAGGAAGGCCCGGTCCGCATCGCTCAGTTGGCGCCACCGGAGTATCTCGATCCCTTCCTCCCGCAACAACGGAAGGATGTCGTTGGCAAGAAGTGCCGACTGCTGTTTCAAGAGTTCTCTCGTTCGCCGCGAGACATCTGCGGCGAGTTCCTCGGGCGTGCGGCCGTCGACGCTTCGTTGCACCACATCGGCGTCGATCTGGTTCTTCAGCGACGCAACACGCACCTGGAAGAACTCGTCGAGGTTCGAGGTGAAAATCGCACAGAACTTGAGGCGCTCGAGGAGCGGCAGCCCCCTGTCGGCTCCGAGTGTGAGGACACGCTCGTTGAAGGCCAGCCAACTCAGGTCGCGATTGAAAAAGCGCTCGTCGATGAAATCACGGTACGGGGTCACTCGCAATGGAAAAGACCCACTTTCTGACGTTCGGGTGAACACACAGTGGCGCTCACACGAATCTTTCGGGACCCTGCGTCAGCTGGCGGAAACGTCGCCCAGTTCCCACTCGATCGTGATGTTTTCACGCTCGGCGTCGCGGGCGATGCGCTCGCTGTTGCGACGGAACTGGGGGTCGTCGCGGGTCAGCAATACCAAACGGGCCAAGACGCGGGTGCGGAACTCTTCGATCAGGGTGCGATCGCCGTAGTCGCCGTAAACCTCCCAATGGGGAGCCACTGGCCCCAAATAGACGATGCGCGCATGGGCGCGGGGCGGTTCGTTGGTGGGGTTGAAATCGGACACGGATGACCTCCTGACAGGCACTCAGACTACCGGCACGATCTCGGGAACCTTTCCCGTTCCACCACCGTCACAAGGAATGAGACGCACGAAAGTGGGACACACCGTGACAAGCCAGATCACCATGACAAGCCGCCGCACAGCGACTATCGCCTGCATGCCAATTCCGTTCGCTGGCGCGTCGCGTTCCACCGAGTGGATGACCAACGGCGAGTGCCGAAACCACGCATCCGAGACGTTCTTCCCATCCGACGGTGTTGGGGTCGACCGCGCCCGCAAAATCTGCGCCACGTGCCCCGTACAAGAGCATTGCTTGGAATACGCCTTGTCCGAGGAAATCGAACACGGAGTGTGGGGCGGGACCAGCGAGCGCGAGCGTCGCCGTATCAAGAAGCGTCGTCGCTTGGCAGCGGCGAGCTAGTTCTTGCCGGCGTCTTTGCCGGAGTCTTCAGCTTGGCCGTCGGCCAGGCCTTTTTTGAATTCCTTCTGAGCTTGGCCGAGGTTCTTTGCCAACTTGGGCAGTTGTGCCCCGCCGAACAGCACGAGGACGATGACCGCCACGATGATGAGTTCAGGCCCGTCGAGGAATGCGAACATGCCCAAAACCTAGCACCCCTGCTCGCATTTCGCTCTGCGCCCGCGCTCCTTTGCATGGTTCACAGGGCTATAAATGGCCCATGTTGGAGTGCGTGATCAACGTCAGCGAGGGCCGAGATGTCGCCCTGCTGGCCGGCCTCACACGGTCGGTTGCGGGTCATCTCCTCGACGTCCACACAGATCCCGATCACCACCGCAGTGTCTTCACGCTGTCCTCGCCCGAGGCGGCCCGACTCCTTGCCGCACGAAGTGTTGAAACTCTCGACATCACGGACCATGTCGGTGAACACCCTCGGCTCGGGGTTGTTGACGTGGTTCCGTTCGTCCCACTCGGTGACACGACCATCAACGACGCGTGTGCGGCGCGCGACAACTTTGCACGATGGGCCGCCGAAGAGTTGGGTGTGCCATGTTTCCTGTACGGCACTGTTGACGACCACCAACGAACTCTTCCCGACCTGCGGCGCACTGCCTGGCGTGCACTCGAGCCGGATTTCGGGCCGAGCACTCCGCACCCGAGTGCCGGAGCGATGTGTGTGGGCGCACGCCCGCCGCTCATCGCCTACAACGTCTGGCTCGAGTCGACCGATCTCGTGTCGGCTCGCAAGATAGCGAACTTGGTTCGCAAGCCCGGTTTGCGGACCATGGCGTTCCACGTTGATGGTCGCGCACAGATCAGCATGAACATCGTCGATGTCGATGCGGTCAGCATTGCCGATGCATTCGACACGGTGGGTGCATGCGCACAAACGTTTCGCATCGCACTGCACCGCGCAGAGTTGGTGGGACTGTTGCCTCTCTCGGCACTCGAGAGAATCGACCCATCGCGGTGGGAACAACTCGATCTCGGGGTCGCCAAAACAATCGAGTGGCGATTGAACAATCTGTAAAGAACGGGTGCGGGCTAAACGGCCTGGCGGCCAGCCTGTGCGCGAGCCCGACGCAAGCGGCGACGCTCACGTTCCGACAGCCCACCCCAAATGCCGAACTTCTCGCCGTTCACCAACGCGTACTCCAAGCACTCGTTGCGCACGACACAACCACGGCACACCTCTTTCGCCTCACGAGTGGATGCACCACGCTCGGGAAAGAAAAGATCAGGGTCAACACCAAGACAGTTGGCCTCGTCTTGCCAACCGCGCTCCATATTCACTTCTTCTAGTTCTGGGAACTGCATGACTTGCCTCCCGCTCTGCAGATCATCGACATCCACCATTGCCCTCCGGCAACTGTTGACCGGACGGTGTCCCCCCAACATCAAGTGGCATGCCTCTGATGGCAGCGCTGTAATTACAACGGTGTCATTGTGCCAAAACCCTTAGAAATGTGCAAGTGCGCTCGTGCAGGAGGGACAGCTGTCCCCTCGTGCCTTTACCGAAGCGCAAAATTCCCTTGAAAAAACGCCAATTTCCCCACACGAAAGCTCTGAAACCCTTGCAAAACAAGGGTTTCAGCGGGCGCGAGACATCCGCCGCTTGTGTTCGAGAAAGTCCACCAAGATGAAGTCACCGAGGTCCTGATTGCTGGTGAAGAAGGCCCGGCCATGGTTGATCTCGGTAAGTCGCTCGATGAACGAGCGCAACGCGGTGGTGGCGTCGAGGACGAAGGTGTTGATGACAATGCCGTCACGGGTGCACTTCATCACTTCGGCAAGGGTTGCCTCGACGGTTTCACGCACGGGTGGATAGTTGAAATAGACGTCGCCATACGAGGTGATGTGCGCCGTCGGTTCACCGTCGGTGATCATGATGATCTGTTTCGTGCCGTGCTGTTTTGCCAGCAACTGTCGGGCCAACATGAAGCCGTGTTGCATGTTGGTTCCATAGACGAAATCCCATGACACAGCAGGAATCTGATCCGCCGTGAGGATTCGTGCGGTTTCGCTGAATCCGACAAGACCGATGTAGTCGCGCGGATATTGCGATGTGATCAATGAATGGAGTGCCATTGCGACTTTCTTCGCCGGCAGGAAGTTGTCGCGCATGGGCATCGACATCGACAGGTCGATCATCAAAACGGTGGATGACGTGGTGAGGTGCTCGGTGCGCTCGATCTCGAAGTCCTCGGCCTGGAGTCGCACCGGTGTGCCACCACCCTGACGACGCAACGCGTTGCGCAGGGTCTGCTGCAGATCGAGCCGGAAGGAATCGCCATATTCGTACGGTTTGGTCTCGTACATCCGCTCGTGGCCACCACCGTTTTCACGCATCTGGTGCTGGCCGATCTTGTCTTTGTCGAGCTTGTTGAAGAGTTCCCGCAGTGCGTTCTGTCCGATCTTGCGCAGGCCCTGGGGAGTGAGCTCGAGGCGGCCGTCTTTCTGGTTGACCAAGCCGGCCTCTTCCAGCATCTTTGTCAACTGCGCGAGACGCTCCATGGATTGCGCGGCATCGTCGCCCAACAGCTCCCGCACGCGATCGAGGTCGGCTTCG
>JBILKS010000153.1:0-4277 GCA_044376595.1 Ilumatobacteraceae bacterium
CCGACCGATCTTGACCGTGTGGTGATTGCCCATCCGCTTCCACCCCAGATCGCCTCCACGTATTCGGCCCGCGTGGCCGGCGAAGCCGGAATCACGCTGCTCGACGCAGCGGAGTGCTGGATCTACCAACACGGCCTGCGACACATGGGCGAAATCGAACACGCCCGCGGCCTCGTGGGGTTGACCGGCATGACGTCGTAAGACGGCAGCCGATGAGCACGGCATGACGTCGTAAGACGGCAGCCGTGTCTATTGGTTGACGATTGTGTGCATGGCGCTGATGCCAGCGAGCAACGCCGCACGACCTGCCTCGTCGAGCACCCCATAGGCAGGTGTCACGAGATCGTCGGTCATCTTCTCGGCGGCCACCATTGCCTGACGCTCGGTGTCTGTGATGGATGGCGCATCTTCGGGAGCCCATCCGAACATCGCCGTGTCGTTGGGACGTGAGATGTGGTGTGCCGTTTTTGAATCAAGACCCACCGCTCGCACGGCAAGGAGGTGAGCACTGCCACGGAACTCACGCAGAACCGTTGCCAGTTGCATGGCCCGGCCGGGAGCGTCGGCCACCAGGGGTTCGCACTTCATCGCGGCATAGAGACCGAGACCGTCGGGATCAGCCGCATTGTTCACCGCATCGGCTGCTTCGACGAATGCACCGAGACCCGCCACTCCGGCGAACTTGGCACGCCCGTAGGCGGCGCTGCATTCGAGGTGCGCGCTCCCGGCTGCCCGTGGTCCACACTTGGCCTTTGCCGACTCCCATGCGCCAGCAATCACCGCGGGGTTGAAGTAGCCGAAGTTGGCGGCCACGGCGCTTCCACCACAGTCACCCAGGGTGCCACCGCGTCCGGCGACGTAAAACTCCATGGGATTCAGCCCGAGCTTCTCCCCGACGGCTCGGGTCTCGGGGTCGAAATAGAACCGGTATCCCGTGTCCCCGATGAGCGAGCTGGCTTCCTTCACGAATGCGTTCAGTGTCATGGCCCTTGACACTACCCCACTGTTCCGAGCCGTCGTCTCGGCAGAATGGTCGAGTGAATTTCTCCGATCTGCTCGGCCTCGTTGCCACCTCTTTGTCCATGCTCTTCATCTGGCCGCAGGTCATTCGCGTCTACCGGAAGAACACCGTCGAAGGGATTGCGCCACTCGGTGTTCTTCAGGGCGTTGCCGGCTCGATTCTGTGGTCGGTCTACGGCCTGTCGCGCGACGACATTGCAGTGTTCGGCTCCAACTTCATGTTGTCCATTGCCGTTGGCATGGTGGGCCTTGCCTTGGTGCGTCACGGGGCGTTGAAGTCGGTGCGCCTCTTCGGTACTGCCGCGGGGGTGTTTGGTTTCGCTTTTCTTTGCGCATCGGTGTCCGAGGCCGCGGTGGGACTCATTGCATTCGTTGTCGGCGCGCTTTCGATTCTTCCCCAGACATTCATGGCGGCTCGCGAACCAGACCTGCGTGGCGTTTCGGTGCCCAGCAATGCACTTCTGTTTGCCGCCACCGTGGCATGGCTTTCGTACGGGTTGTCGGTGGGCGACATTCTCATCGCTCTTCCCAATCTGCTCGTCATGCCCTGTTCGGCATTCATCGTTGTCAAGGCATCCGCATCCCAACGCACACTCGGCCCGGTGACCGCCGATGTCGCCTGAGTCGATTGATCTCGAAAGCGAGTATTCGCCGAGTTCGGTGTCGAAGCACCCTGCATCTTGGTACATCGAGGAGTACGGCCGGCGCAGCGCCGCGGTGCGCAACTCGCTCGGCGAACGATTGGAAAAGTGCCGGTACGGAAGCGGCGACGACGAGTACACGTTGGTGGCACGACATTCCGACTCCGCGCCGCTTCTGGTGTTCATCCACGGCGGCTATTGGCGGGCACTGTCCGCCGACGAGTGTTGCATGTGGGCACAAGATGCACTCGACAGCGGCTTTTCTTTTGCCAGCATCAACTACACCCTCGCCCCCATGGCGTCTCTCGAACGCATCGTTGCGCAATGCCGCCTTGCCACGAGTTGGCTCTCGACCGAATCTGGGCTGCATCCCGCAAGAACCGTGATCTCGGGTTCGTCGGCCGGGGCACACCTGGCTGCCATGTGCTCCACAGCCCACCCGCAACCGCAAAACATTGGAGGTGCAGTGCTGTTGAGCGGCGTGTTCGATCTGACGCCCCTCGTGTCGACCACGATCAATGATGCCGTCATGCTCACGAGACCCGACGCTGTGCGTCTGAGCCCGCAACACGCACCCGTCAACCCGATCGACCGGGTGGTGGCCCTGTGGGGCAGAGAGGAAACCGAGGCCTTCAAGTCGCAGAGTCGCACGTATGCCGAGAAGTTGGCCGCGGCGGGCGTGCCGGCATCCACTGTGGAGGTTGCGGGATGCGACCACTTCGATCTCATTTACGATCTGATCACCCCCGGGACATCGCTGGGCGACACGACCATCGGCCTACTCACCAACAACATGCACACTGAAAGCGCTCCGGAGTGACCATGCCCAACCTCAATGATTTTCTCGACGAAGCCCGCGCACTCGACGCCAACAACCCGCTGCGCGAGGCACGCGATGCGTTTGACCTGCCTGCGGACCACACCTATTTCCTCGGCAACTCACTCGGCCCCCTCACCCATGCCGCCCGCGCCGCCGTACAGAGCGCCGTCGACACCGAATGGCGCGTGGGGCTCGTGCGCACCTGGCACGACGGAGATTGGCTTGATCTCGCACGCGCCACCGGCGACCGCATCGCCCACATCATCGGCGCACCAACAGGTTCGGTCATCGCGGGCGACTCCACCTCTGTGGCGTTGTTCAAGGTGCTCTCGGCGGCCGCATCACTCAACGCTTCTGCCGCTCGCCGCGTTCTCTTGTGCGACTCCAACAACTTTCCCACCGATCGCTACGTCGCTCGCAGCGTTGCCGACCTCCACGGTCTCGAGTTCGTCGAACTCCCCGTTCCGGAGATGGCGGCCAGGTTCGGGCCCGACGTTGCGGTGATGACGGCATCGATGATCGACTTCCGCACTGCCGATGTCCACGACACTGCGTCGGTCACGGCAGCTGCCCACGCTGCCGGAGTCCTCACTGTGTGGGACCTGGCCCATGCAGCCGGGGCTGTGAAATGTGACGTGGAGGCCAACGACATCGACTTTGCCGTGGGCTGTGGCTACAAGTATCTGAACGGAGGCCCCGGAGCTCCGGCGTTCATGTACGCCGCGCCACGTCTCGTGAACCACGTGACTCAACCCATCCCCGGCTGGTTCGGACATGCAGAACCGTTCGCCTTCGAAGACGCCTACCGACCCGCCGAAGGCATCGAACGTTTCTCCAGCGGAACGACCCATGTCTTGTCAATGAAGGCCTTGCATGCGTCGCTCGGCCTCTTCCAGCGCTACAGCGTCGACGACATTCGCTCAACTTGCGTGAATCTCGGCGACTTCTTTGTGAAGGGCTACGACGCGTTTTTGTCGGACAGTGGTTTCGCACTCGGGTCGCGGCGCAACGGCTCCGCACGCGGTGGCCACATTGCTCTCCTGCATCCCGAAGCCGAACAGATGACCAACACGCTCATCTCCAAGGGTCACATCGTCGATTTCCGACCACCCAACGTCATCCGCGTGGCGTTCAGCCCGTTGTATCTGCGATTCGCAGACGTGGCGTCGTTGGTGCGCCTCTTGACCACCCTCTCGTAAAGCACTGTTTGCGGCCCGTGTAGCGTTGGACCATGGCAACGATCCTGGCCCACATCACCGTCAATCCCGGAAAAGAAAAGGAGTTCGAAGAGGTACTCGGTCGCCTGTGGCGATCCACCCACGAGCTCGAAACCCACGTACTTCGCTACGAGTACTGGCGAGGCGCGGAACCGAACAAGTACTACGGGCTGTTGTCCTTCGACGATTACAACGGCTTTCTCGAGCACCAGACCTCCGAACACCACGAGACCGATGCCAAGTACCTCACGGGCCTCTTCAGTGATTTCCGATTGGAGTGGATCGATCCGGTCGGCTCGGCAAGCGAACTTCCGGCCACCGACATGCAGCCGCTGAAGGACGGAGCCGGAGAACTGTGGCAGACCTATCACGCACGCATGCCAGCACAGGTGGCCGCATGGTGGTTGTCGCTGCGCTGAGCAGCCCGGGCCAAGAGCCGAGATACTCCGTCATATTCGTTTCCCGCGAATTTCAGAGTCCCAAAATGAAGTGGGGTCAGCGGACATCAGGCACAATGTCAGCGTGACGGTTTCCCAGATTTTCGATCCAACCCAATGGGACGACGTCCCCGGTTTCGCC
>JBILKS010000154.1:0-4232 GCA_044376595.1 Ilumatobacteraceae bacterium
CACACCCATTTCGTTGTCACCGCAGACGCCTGCGTCTTTCTCCGCCGCGGTGCCCGTGCTGCGCGATCTCTTCTTCGGCGCTCTCGAGGAGTACGCCGCCGGCAACACGCGTCATGCAGTGCTGCTGGGAGGCTTCGACTCGATGCTCGTTGCGGCCGCACTTCGCTCGATGGGCCACGAGGTGCACACCTACACCTTCAGCTTCGCCGACCCTCGTTACGAGCAGCGCAATGTTTCCTCGTTCGTGCAATCACTCGGAATCACCCATCATCCGGTCGTGTTCACCCCGCGAATCATCGCCGACAACATCTCTACCTTCGGTAGGTACTTCTTCCAACCGGGCGCCCAGGCGCACTACCAAATTCACACGCAGGTGGCGAGTCGACAGATCGCAGCCGACGGTCACACTTCCATCTTCAACGGCGACGGATGCGATGCGGTGTTCCTCAGCTACCCCACGGTGAATCGCCGCGCTGCTCTCACCAAGCGACTCTCGCACGCGCCCGATTGGGTTCTCGGCGCTGCGCTCGCCCCGCTGCGCACACGGATGGCCGAGCGCCATTTGGGACACGTGGCCCGCACCATGCGCAGCATGCTCGGAAATCTCGTACTCGAAGAACCGATGCGCGGACACCTTCCCACTCGTTATCTCGACGATGTCGCACTGTCGCGTCTGCGCAGAGGGCCCACACCACCACAAGCAGAAAGCATCGACGCGATTCGTGCACGTCTGGCCGAAGCGGTGCGCGGGCAGGATGGCCCACGTCGAGCCTTCCACGGCAACGGCCTCACCGCCCAGAGCAAAGTGAAAGTCGACGGCTCGGTGGCCGCGTCCGGAGTTCCCCAATTCACGCCCTACTTGCACCCGGCATTCCGCGCCTTTGTCACTGGACTTCCCATCGACTACTTGAAGAAACAGGACGAATCGCCGGCCGCCAACGGCAAGGAACTTCTGGTGGCAATGGTTCGCGAATACAAGCTGTTGCCTGATTCCATTGTCTCGCAACCCAAACAATCACCCGTCGACTCTCCCATCGACCACTGGTACGCCAACGAAATTCGCGCCGACATCGTGACGCAGCTCGCCGATCTTCCCTTCGAGTGGAACCCGAACTACGTGGACGATCTGCTGCACAACAAACGAGCAGAAGATTGGTACCGCAACAAGGTGTCCATCGGGCATCATGCGCTGCAGGCCATCGGTTTGCTTGCTTCGTATGCGTCGTTCAACCGAGCGTTGCGCCCATGAAGAAAGCCCTGCGGTGGGTGATCTCTGCTGCAGTGTTGCTGTTGCTCGTTGTGATGGTGTGGCAGCGCCGCGACGACCTGAAGCCCATCTTCGAGAATCCCAGCATCGATCTCGCCGTCATTGCGACACTCATCATTGCCGGCCACTTTCTCAACTCCGCCGAGTTCTGGGTGTTGTACCGCGCATCCAAGGTTCCGGTGGGATTCATCGAGAACTGGATGGTGTTCACCTCGGGGCTTCTCGGCAATCTGCTTCCCGGCCAGATGGGCACGCTGTACAAGTTCCGCTACATGAAGTCGGTGCACAACCTCTCCTATGCAAAGAGCGGCAGCAACTACGGGGCAAACCTCGTGATCAGCCTCGGCTCCTCCGCCATCATCGGCTCCGTTGGCGCCATCGGCCACATGGCGAGCGGGGGCGACCCGGCGTGGATCGTGCTCTTGGTCTTTCTCGGTCTCGGTGGTCTGTGTGTCGGTCTGCTGAGCGTGCCCCTACCCGCATGGAACATCCTGCGCGGCAAACCAGCGCGGGCTGCGGCCTCGTTCAACGAAGGATGGGACGAGATCCGCCGAAACCCCCGCACGGCGTACACCGTGATCGCCATCGACGTGCTGAAGTACCTGCTCACGGCATGGCGCTTCCTCATCGCTTTTCGCCTGCTCGGAGTCGACGAATCGTTCTGGTTCTTCCTTGTCATCGCACCTGCGGCAGCCATCGCCGGCATCATCGCGTTCACACCCGGTGGCCTCGGCATTCGCGAGTTGTTCATCACCGTGGCCGCGCTTGGCATGGGCTCGTCGTTCGACACCGGCTTGTTGGCGGCAACTACCGACCGCGGCGTGATGCTCTTGTCGGCGTTGGTACTCGGAACAGTGGGATACCTCTACACGGGTCCCCGCATGCGTGCAGTTCGACAACGCGAACCAAACGGGGCCGTCTAGCTCAACGTGTCGTCGCCGACGCGATTGCATCTTCGAACTGCGATGCCACGGCCTCGTCGGAAAAGTTCTTCGCGAAGTGTTCGACGCCCGCACGCGCCATCGCCTCGCGACGCACCGGATCTTCCATCAATCGCTGCACGGCGACTGCAATCGCATTCGGGTCACCCACCGGCACACGTTCCACAACTGATCCGATGGCATCCACTGCGGGCGTGTCGCCCGTGACCACCGGACGCCCCACGGCAAGGCACTGGAACACCTTGTTCGGAATGACCCGCTGCGTCTTGTCGCCGACACCGAACACGCCCAGGCACACCATCGCCGATGCGATGTGGCGGGACAGCTCTTGTTCGGGAACCTGATCGACGAACTCGACTGGTGCCGACAACGACAGCGCCAACTTCTCCATGTCGGCGCGCTGCTGGCCGGAGCCCACCAACTTCACGCGATAGTCGGCCGGCATCACAAGTGACGCACGGATGATCGACTCGATGCCCTGCAAGGGGATGTAGGTGCCGTAGAACAACACCGACCTCGGCTCCACCGCCACGTCGGGACGTGGCCCGAAGTGGGCCGGATCGGCACCCACCCACACCACACGCCATTTTTCGCGATCGGTACCGGTGGCATCGGCAAATGCATCGGCATCGTGGGGAGTGTCGGCCAGAACCACGTCGGCCCAGCGTGCAGCAATCTTGTCGACACGACGCAGCCCCTTCGCCACAAGTGACCCCCGTGCAACCAGTGCTCGATCTTCCACCACGGTCTCGTGCAACGAGACGAAGAAGTCGATCACCATGGGAAGTCGCAGCAGTTTGCACAAGAGGCCCACCACAAGGGCATCGACCTGCGAAGGGTGTCCTACCAACACCGCACGAGGCCGGCCGCCAAAGCGCAATCCGGCACCCAACACCACCCCGATGATGCGTAGGTACGCGCCCATCAGACGAACGGCGGTGCGTACCCGGCCCTTCGACACCGCCGCAACCTTGTCACCCCAGGCGTCGAACGAGCACTGACGAACGCTCCATCCGTTGATGTGCGCCAGACGCACCAGTTGCCTGTTGCGTCCGAAGTCGGAATCGAATGTCCCGACCATGAGGATGTCGGCATTCTTGGTCTCGCTCGGCAGATTCAACAATTCGACAACGGCATCGCTGGTTCGGCCCGACAACGCAGCGAGTCGAGATGCCGCCTGAACGGAACGCGCCACCACGTCGTTGCGATTGGCGCGCAAATGGCCCACGACGGCACGGAGACGATCCGGCGTGACCTCGTCGATGGGAACCACCACGTCCGACAAACCGGCCGCCTGCATGACACCCGTGGCCTTGTGTTCGTAGGGAATGCACAACTGGGGAACGCCCGCAGACACAGCGAACACGGCAGGGTGGTATCGGCCGGCAATCACCCAATCCGCAGACGCGAACAAGGCGCGTTGAGCCAACATGTCACGCGACTCGTCGAAGACCTGAACGTTCAAGTGGCCGAGACCGCGTGCATTCAGCCGATCCGCCAAGGTCTCGAGATACGGCGTGTCACGGTGTACCGCTCCGTGGAGTTGCGGCACCAGGAACACTTCGCACTCAACGCAGTTTTCGCTCTCAACGTCGTGAGCCAGGGCGATGATTGCCTCGATGATCGAGTTGTCGTAGTTGTCGCGTCGCATCTCGGGATGCGCATCGTCCTTGTAGGCCCAGTTGATTGCAGACACCACGATGCGTTGCGCGTTGCCGCGCTGCGCAGGGGCCACGGCCTCTTGCAAGGCGGAGTCGATGGTCACCTCGACATCCACTTCACCTCGCCTGCGGCTAAACACATTGCGCCTGCGGCTGAATAAACCGCGAATGTGACCCGCAGAGATCTCTTCGCGCACGATGACCTTGTTGCACATCCGATACGTGAAGCGCCGGAACGGATTCGCCCAACGCAGATCGAACGGACCGGCCGACGTGGCGTAGATCATGCAGGGCTTGCGGTGCAGGCGCGCCATCCACACGTACAACCAATGCACCGGCTCGTGCCCGGCATACAAGTCGCCG
>JBILKS010000155.1:0-4225 GCA_044376595.1 Ilumatobacteraceae bacterium
ACGGAGATCGTTCTCGGGGTCCACGTCGTGACGAGCGCGTAGAGGAAAAGCCCACACGCCCCATGACGGCTGCCGAGAAGCGTGCCCGTGAAGTGCGCGAGCGTACGGGAGGCCGCAGGACCGAAGGTCACGGAGCGCCCACTTCCACGCCGAAGCGCGCGAAAGTCGAATGGGTCGACGAAGGTGAAGTTCGGGACACTGCACGTCGTGCCACAAAGCGTGCGGCCGGTGGCGACGGTGCACCGAACCGAATCAAGGGAATCCCACGTGGGGACCGGCCACTGCCATCAGATGTTGCTCGTGATGTTGAAAGAGGGGTTGGCCAACGCCAGTCTCAGTCCACTTCAGAACGCCTGCAGAAGGCAATCGATGCTTTCGAGCGCGAGCGTTTCGCTGAATCATCCAAGTTGCTTGTGGCATTGAGTCGCCAGTTGCCGCGTATGGCCCTCGTTCACGAGTTGGCAGGACTCAGCGCTTATCGGCAGGCCAAGTGGCGCACTGTGGTGAACGAGCTCGAGGCCGTGCGAGTACTTGACGCCGAACGTGTCTCGGTGATCCCGGTATTGGCCGATGCCTATCGTGCTTTGAAGCGATGGGTCAAGGTTCGCGATTTGTGGGAAGAGTTGAAAAAGCTCTCGCCCCATCCTTCGATCCTCGCAGAAGGGCGCATTGTTGCAGCCGGTGCCTTGGCAGACCAGGGCAAGATTGCAGATGCGCTGGAGATGTTCGACGGCGTGTTGAATGTTCCCAAGCGCGTGCAGGATTACCACCTGCGTCAGTGGTACATGGCGGCGGACCTGCACGATCAAGTCGGCAACGTCACAGAAGCCCGGGTGCTGTTCGCGCGAATCATGCAATACGACCCGAAGTTCGTTGATGTCGACGAGCGCCTCACTCAACTCGGAGCTCCGCGGCGCAGGTGATTGCTCGTACACCCCTTTTCTAGGGTGTCTGCCGTAGCGCCATTCGTGCTCATTTGGGCTTGACCCCTCATTTGCTGGTTGCAGCTCGTTACATCTAGCGAGATCGAGGTGTGTCATGAATGTTGCAGTGATTCGGGGTGTGGTTTTTTCTGTGCCGCAAGAGCGCAAATTGGGTTCCGGAGAGTTGGCCACAAGTTTCGACGTTGTCACCGAGGGCCCGGAGGGTCGACTCACTGTCCCTGTGAGTTGGGTCACGACGGTGAAGACTCTCTTGATCGAGGGCGAAGAGATCGTTGTCGTAGGCAAAGTGCGGCGTCGGTTCTTTCAGTCTGCAGGAGCTGTCCAGAGCCGGACAGAAGTACTGGCGTCCACGGTTCTTCCCGTACGGCGCAAAGCTGCGGTACGCAAGGCAATCGCAACGGTCTGCGATGCCATCGACGAAGCGTTGGTGGCTCGAGGCTCGGCCTGACTAAGGTTTTTGAGTCCAGATCGAAAGGGTGACAGGCCACATGAACCAGGAACAGCTCACACGGATGCGCGAAGGCAAGGGCTTCATTGCTGCTCTCGACCAAAGCGGTGGGAGCACCCCCAAGGCCTTGCGGCTCTACGGAATCGAAGAGAACGAATATTCCGGCGACGAGCAAATGTTCGATCTCATCCATGCCATGCGCACCCGGATGATCAAGAGCGCCGCCTTCGACGGCCGTCGTGTTCTTGGCGCCATCTTGTTCGAAGGAACCATGGATCGCGAGATCGATGGCATGGGTTCGGCCGACTTCTTGTGGAAGAAGAAGCAGGTCATTCCCTTCCTCAAGGTCGACAAGGGCCTGGCCGATGAGGCCAACGGGGTCCAAGTGATGAAGCCGATGCCCGATCTCGACGCACTGTGTCAACGTGCGGTGGCCAAGGGGGTCTTCGGAACCAAGATGCGCTCGGTCATCAAAGAGGCCAATGCTGCAGGTATCAAGACAGTTGTCGCCCAGCAGTTCGAGGTCGGACGCCAAATTTTGGCCAATGGTCTGGTTCCCATCATCGAGCCCGAAGTCGACATCAACAGTCCCAGCAAGGGTGACGCCGAGGTGATTCTGAAGGCCGAGATCCTCGCGGAACTCGACAAGTTGTCGGCCGACCAGCCGGTCATGTTGAAGCTCACGTTGCCCAATATCGACAACTTTTACGCCGAGTGTGTCAAGCACCCTCGTGTCGTGCGTGTTGTTGCGCTGTCGGGCGGCTACAGCCGAGAGGATTCCAACGCGAAGTTGGCAAGGAACAATGGCGTGATTGCCAGCTTCTCGCGTGCTCTCACCGAGGGCCTGTCGGCCAAGCAGAGCGATGCCGAGTTCGATGCGCTTTTCGATGCCACGATTCAGGGCATCTACGACGCCTCGAACACCTGATTCTCAGCCGGCAAGCGGCCGGAGTACCAAGCCTGTGCGCAATTTCGGCGTGAAGAACGTTGATTTTGGCGGCATCAGAAGACCCTCGTCGGCGGTACGCCGGATTTCGGCGAGGGAGACCGGCCGGATCAACACGGCGCATTGTGCGTTGTTGTTGCGTAACTCGTGCAGGACTTCCTCGACTCCGTGTTGATACGCAATCCCCACGCTGTCGAGGGACTCCCCGGCAGCGGTGATGGCGTGCTCCAAGCGTGCTGAATCGAGAGCTCGAATGGTCTTCACGGCGTCAGGCTTCTCTGCGTAGAGGGTGCCGGTTCCATCGGGACGGACGAGACACAGGCAACCCTTGTCGTCCATCTCTTGCAGTGTGCTGCCAGACACCACGACATCGCTCACCGGTGTGTAACAGGTGGAGAGAATCTCGGCCATGCGTGCTGGCGAGGCGTGATGAACCAAGCGGTGGATTGCTGCGATGCTGAGTTGCTCGGCCACCAACTCGGCCACGTACGTGAGGGTGGTTCCGGCAGCGTGCGCCAGGGGTGAACTGGCGGCGCGAACTTCGTCGCGATACGTACGCGAGATGGCGTAGCGGTGGTGTCCGTCGGCAATGACCACGGGGTGGGATCCAACTGCGTCGCGGATTGCCGCAATTCGGGTGGGATCAGAGATGCGCTCGACGCTGTGTACCACTCCCTGCTCGTCAGTGAACGAGCCCACGGGCTCGCCAGGTTCTCTCAGGAGCTCGGAAAGACCCGCGGTCAGGGAGAGACCCCACACAGGGGAGAGGTTGCACTCGGTCGCACGGGTGAGATCGAGGCGGTCCGTCTTGGCCTTGGGTGTGGTCTGTTCGTGCGGGAGCACGCCACCCGCTCCACTGTCGACCACCTCGAGCGCACCGAGTACGCCGACGGTCTCGCGAGGGCGACCTGAATCGTCGGTGAAGCGCATGCGATAGAGCGTGAAGGTGGGTTCGGCATCGATGGTGAGATCGCCAGATGCCCGCCACGCGGCAAGATCCGCAGCGGCTTTTTCGTAGCGACCCGGGCCATCGTCTTCCACAGGGCAGTCGATGTGCACGATGTTGTGCGGGTCGAGCCCGGCGTAGTGGGCTCGGTCTGCTGGGCTCAAGACGTCGTAGGGCGGAGCCGACAGGGCGCTGAGTTGGTGGGCGGCATCGCGGTAACGAAGCGCAGCGAAGGGTTCGAAAAGAGGCACACTCTAAGGGTGGCAGGTAACAGACCCGAGGGCAAAACAGTGGCGCCGGTGGGCGTGGTCTTCAGCGATCTCGACGGCGTCATCTGGCGGACCCACCAGGCCATCGAAGGATCGGTGGAGGGGGTGCGGCGACTCCAGGCGGCTGGCTGGCGCGTGGTGTTCATCACCAACAACGGCTCGGCAACCCCTGATGAGCAGGAAGCCAAGCTGGCATCCTTCGGGATCGAGGCCACAGGTGACGTGATCACCAGTGCCATGGCTGCGGGTCTGTTGGTGGAACCCGGCGAGCGGGCTCTTGTGTGCGGAGGGCCGGGTGTGTTGCGTGCGATGCGCGAGAGGGGTCTTGACGTGATCGACATCCACGACGTGATGGAGGACGAGGCAGCCAGCCAAGTGGGCGGGGCGCCGGATGTCGACGTGGTGGTGGTTGCCTTCCATCGCAGCTTCGGATTCGACTCGTTGCGTATTGGGCTGGAGTCGTTGTCGAAAGGTGCGCGGCTTGTCGGAACCAACGATGACGCCACGTACCCCACGGCCGAGGGGGCTTGGCCCGGCGGGGGATCAATGTTGGCGGCTTTTGCATACGGCAGCGGCCAGACGCCGTTGATTGCGGGCAAGCCACATGTTCCCATGGCCGAACTTGCCAGGGCGCTGGTTCCCCATGTGGAGGGTCGAATCGAAGTGATGGTG
>JBILKS010000306.1:0-4215 GCA_044376595.1 Ilumatobacteraceae bacterium
ACCCACGTTCCCCCGACGACACGGCGCTCCAGCCTGTAACCAGTGGGTGTGTAGGCAGACGATGGCGCCCAGGAAAGGTCCACGAACTCATCACCAACGACGTTGTTGAATCTGACTCCCCCACCGCTGACTCCACCGACCTCGGTGGTTCCGAGTGCCCAGTCACCTGTTCCGCTGGCCGTGACCGCGGCGACGCGCACCAGTTGCTGGGTGTTCGGGTCCTGCGCATCGAGCGTGACGGTGGTAGCGGTGGTCCCCGTGTTCGGTGTGACCACGTACCAGACACCCGCTTGGCTGCGTTCGACGCGGTAACCGACGAGCGGCGAACCGCCCGTGTTGGCCGGTGCATCCCACGCGAGTTGGACTGCACCCGTTGTTCCGATGCGCGTGACGCGCAGGTTTGCCGGTGCGTCCGCGGCGACGGTCGAACGCGTGGTGAGCATCGCGAAGGAACCGCGCTGGCCGTTGTATCCGACTGCGGCGACACGGAACCAATAGCGGGTACCGGGCTCGAGTCCCTGCACGGTGTAGGAGACGACAGAGCCGTAACCGGTCTGGGCGGTGAGAACACGCCAGGTGGAGCCGTCGGTGGATTGCTCGATCGTGTAGCCACTCGGCGTGTCGCCACCGCGGTACCGCGGCGCGGTCCACGACAGCGTCGCGGTGACCGACGACTTGTTGTTGCCTGCCACGACGGAGGTCGACACGGCAAGACTCTGAGGTGCACTCGGAGCACCGTTCGGCTGGACCCAGGTACTGATGTACGACACGAAGTTCGTGTTGGCCTGGAGCGGATCCTGAGTTGCACGGTCGTCGGCATAGCCGCCCTGGAAGCCGGAAGTGTTCGGCAAGTCGCCACCAGCTGTGACGGCACCGACCATGAACGTGTAGTAGTTGCCGTTCGTGAGACCGGTAACGGTGTGCGTGCGACTGTCCGGGCCGAGGTTGGTGGCGAGATTGATCCACGTGTTGGCCGTCAGGCCACCGCATGTCTGCGCCACTCCGCCGTCGTTGACGGGTGCGCAATACATGCTGAGGCGATAGCCCGCCACCGGCACACCACCGGAATCGATGGGCGCGTTCCAGGACAACGTGACCTCACGGTCGCCTGTCGTGGCAGAGAAGTCACGTGGCGCCATCGAGGACGTCACGGGGGTCGCAGAAGTTGTCGCCCATGCACCAACTCCCATCATCGTCACCATCGCGACCCGGAACTGGTAGTTCGTGCCATTGACGAGACCGGTGGCGAGGTACGTGGTCACGGTGGAGCGCACCGTGGCAACTGTTGTCCAGGTGGCACCGTCGAGCGACCGAGCGATGCGGTACCCGACGATCTGGTCGCTCGCGCCACCTGTTGCGAACGGCGCAGACCATGTGAGGAGGACCGACCGATTCCGGTAGACGGAACGCAGCGACCTGGGAGCACTGGCCACGGCCTGCGGACGCGTGACGACCTGACCGAAATTCGACCAACCCGACGAGGTGATCGGATACACATTGATCGTGTACGCCGACCCGTTCACCAGACCGTAGAGGGTGTACGAGGTGGCGAGCGACTGGGTGTTCTCGACAGCCGTGTACGCGACACCGCCCACGGTGTAGGTGATGCGGTAGCCGACCACGGCCTGCCCCGCGGTGTCATTCGGTGCACTCCAGGTGAGACTGACCAACCCATCACCCGCCGCCGCGCGGAGGTTCGGCACACCGGACACCGAAGTGTTCCGCGGCATTCCGTAGAAGACCGGACCGGGAACGCTGACGCCGAGGGCGTTGTAGGTGCTGACCCGGAAGCCGTAGGAAATGCCGTTCGTGAGACCGTAGATGATGAACGCCTGGTCGACACTTCCCGTGTTGGTCTGGATCGTGGTCCATGTGGCGCCGTTGTCGGCGGTCATCTCAACCTTGTAGCCCTCGATGTTGAATCCGTTGCCACTGGCTCCGAGCCAGTTGATCGTGATGGTTCGACTTGCGCTGTTCGAGACCCAGCCGGCATACGGCGCGACAGGCAGACCACGCGGAGTTGCATAGAGCTTGGTCGTGCTGTTGAAGTCGCTGTAACCGACCTCGTTCAGTGCCAGGACACGGAACGCGTAGCGCGTGGCGTTCGAGAGACCCGCAACGACGTACGACGTGACAAGTCCCGTGTTCGCATTGAGCGTCACCCAGTTCGTGTTGTTCCAGTTGTTGTTGCAGAAGTTCGTCGAACTGTCGGTGCAGTAGTCGATGCGATAGCCCAAGATCGACGCGCCACCGGTGTCGCGCGGCGTCGACCACGTGATCGTCACCCGTTGGTCACCCGCCGTGGCTGTCACGTTGGCCGGCTGCGTCGGAGCGAAGATCGGCTGCCCTCGCACCACGGCCGGGGATCCGACGCCGTTGCGGGTGATGGCAGAAACCCTGAACTGATATGCGATGCCGTTGACCAGACCACGTGCGTTCCACTGTGTCGTGCTACCCGTGTTGGCAACGACAGTCGTCCATGTCGCACCGTCGGTCGAGCGCTCAACCCGGTAGCCGACGATCACAGCACCGCCGGTGTCGGCGGGAGCCGACCAAGAGATCAACATCGCGTTTCGGTCCGCCGCCGTGGTGGTGGCGGAGAGCAACGTCGGTGCCGAAGCGCCGCCGATCGGCGTCGCCGACGTCATCACATACGTTCCCGCGTCGATGTCGGTCACCGCAGTGACACGGAACCAATACAACTGGCCATTCGTCAGGCCGCCCACCACGAACCGTGTTGATGCGGGATCCGCAAGGGATGACGCGACGGTCGGGCTCGAGTACGAAGCCGACGTTGCATATTCGATCTTGTAGCCAAGAAGGGTGCCGCCACCGAGGTTCACGGGCGCAGTCCAGTCGAGGGTCACCCGCTGGTTGCCCACCGCGGCGAGCAGGTTCCTCGGAACCGACGGTGCACCCTTCGGTACGACGGTCGCCGTCCGACCGGGGCTCCACCCGAATCCGTTCCATGCCGAGATGCGGAAGGTGTAGCTGGTCCCGTTCACGAGACCACCAATGGCCTCCGTGAGAGCCGATGCTCCCGTCGTGCGCAGCGTGGCCCATGTCGGGTTCGAACCTGAGCAGCCGATGGAACACACCTCGAGGCGGTAGGCACCGATGGCAGGGGCGGGCGACGTGGACGGAGCGGTCCAGGTGACGGTGGCCGCGGCATTGCCCGCAGTTGCCGTCAACGTGGCGGGCGCGGCGGGAGGCGCCACGCCGATGTGCACCGGCAGCACAATGCTGGTGGTAGCGGGGTTTGCCGTGATGCGGTAGCCGTACACCGAGGCGAGGGCGAGGCCCGCCAAGGGATCGGAGTAGGTGGTCCCGGAGTTGGTTGCCGCGAGGACCGTGTAAGCACCACAAGTGGAGCCGGCATAGAGACAACGTTCGACTCGGTAGCTCGTCGGCGTTCCCGACGTCGGCACACTCCAGGACAGTGTCACGTTGGTCGCGTCGAGCGTGGATGCAAGCGCGTTGACCACGGTCGACGGCGTGGTGGCCACGGGTGTGCTGGCAATCACGTATGCCCAGTCACCGACGCCTCCTACCTGGGCGAAGGCTGCGACGCGGTAGCGCAGTGTGGCCCCGGGTGCGGGAGGCGCGACCGCGATTGAGGTGATGCCACCACTGGACGATACGAGGGCGGTCCAGTTCGAACCGTCGGCACTCTGTTCGAGTCGGTAACCGCGCACCGTACTCAATGCTCCACCGCTCACCGTGGTGGTCGGGGCGGTGAAGGACAACGTGGCTGCAGTGCCGGCCGAAGCGGGAGCGGTGTAGGTGAACGCGGTGGGAGCCGCAGGGAGACCGTTCGCCATCGCCGAGATGACGGATCCCGTGCCTTCACCCGCCGCGCTGATCGCGGTGACACGGAACCAGTACTGGGTGTTGTTCGACAATCCCGTCACGATGTACGGGCTGGTTGCGGTGTTGGCGCTGTCCACCACGAGGCCGGTGGTCATGGCAGAGTTCGTTGCGTACTCCACCTTGTAACCGGTGACGGGGAGCCCCCCCGTCGCCTGCGGAGGGGCCCAAGTGAGTGTGACGGTGCCGTCACCTCCCGTTGCCGACAGCAAGGTCGGCGCGGTGGGTCTGTTCGGTGGCCCACCGAGTGCCTGGGCTGGAACCGTCGTGACGACGGTGTTCGACGGCCCGTCGCCGGCACTCGTCGTCGGAGTCACGCGGAACTGCACCTGGGTCCCGGCCGCCAAG
>JBILKS010000156.1:0-4210 GCA_044376595.1 Ilumatobacteraceae bacterium
TTTGAGAGTGTCGATACAGAATCGCCCCGCCTCGAAAGCCTCAGGACGATGCGGTGCAGACACAACGACAAGAACGGATGATTCTCCCAGCGCCAATACACCCGTGCGATGCAACAAGGCCACGCGACCCAGATCCGGCCACCGCCGACGGGCTTCGTCGATGATCTGGTTCATTCGCACTGTTGCTTGTTCGGCGTAGGCCTCGTAGTTGATGTGGGTGACATGGTCTCGGCCATCTGCGTGATCACGCACGGTGCCCGAAAACAACACCACTGCTCCACACTGCGGCCGCACGGCCCAGTCGTAAGCGGCTCCGACAGGCAAGACGTCGGCACTGAGCTCCACCCAGGTGTCGGAAGTGTCTGGAGGCGTCACGCAGACAAGCGTAACCATCGCAACAGATCCTTCTCCCCGCCGATACATCGACAATGCCCTTCACTAGCCTGTCCCATTCGTGGCGACCGACGATCCCGACAACGAACCCGTTGCACCGGTTCCACCCCACGAGCGCACATGGCGCCATCCGAGCGAAGTGGCCAAAGAGCGGCGCACCATTGCCGCTGTCGCTCCCCCGCCACTCAGCCAACTCGTCACCGGCATCGCTGCCTGCGTCGCTGTCGTACTGTGCGTGACCCTGGTCGGCCTTGCACTTCCGCGGACGGCAGATCGAGACACCACCCCCCGCAATGCGGCTCCCACCCTGACAACAGCAGAAATGCCGTCCGATGCTCCAGCCACCTCAATGGCTTTCGCCGATCGCGGGGGCGAGAGCTACTTCATTCCAATCGACATCTTCCTGGCCGCGTTCGACACCACCTCGGGTGGGCCTTCTGCGGCATCCCTCTTCGTCTCGGTCGGATCCGACCGGAAACCAGATTCGACCGCGATGATTGCCACTGCCGCCGGATCACAGATTCCGCTCAAGGTCGCCTTCCGCGACAGCGGCCTCAATCTGGTGCTCCTCCGTTCCGACGTTCCTGTCGCGATTCCGTCGGTGCCGTCCGCATTTGCTTCGGTCACCCGCAACAGCATCGGCTCGACAATGATTCTCCATGGGCGACGCAGTCACCGCACCAAGATCGGTTTGAGTACCGGCACAATGTCGTCTCGTTCGCTCATTCCCTTCGAGGACGACGGAGACATGCGCGACGTCCCGCGAGCGGCACTCGTCACCGATGCAGCGGGCCGGTTGGCCGGCTTGTTCAGCCGTCACAACGACTCCGTGGGCCTTGTTCCCGTCAGCGCAATCGTCGAATTCGTCGAGCGAGCATTGCAATCACTGCAATGACCAAGGTGCCCGATGCAATCAGCGCAACCTCTTGACGACGCTTCGGCGAAATCATTGCGTACCACGGTGTCTGTGTGCCTTCGACGTAGGCCTGTTCGTTGGTGACGGTCGGTTGCCAACCCAACGACTTCAGGGCATCGTTCGACACCACCCACGGCCATCGTGCGTAGTCACGAAGGCCGGGAGGAAGGGGGCCACGTTGAACGACCCACCGGATGTCGGCGAACAAGTCGGCGAGCCGACCGGGCAAGCGGACACGAGTAGGCGTACTCGCCAAACCACGCATCACGTCACCGGAAATCCAACCGTCGGGTGCCACGTTGTAGACACCACCCACCCCGGCAGACACGACCACATTCACCGCGCTCGCAAGATCGTCGAGATGCAAGAACTGTGCAGGCGGATCGTCCTCGCCGGCACGCAGTCCCACGCCGGCGGCGAGCGCGCTGACAACCGGTGGTGTTCCTTCAGCTGCCAGCGACAATGCCGGCCGCAGCACGCAAATGGCACATCCCGCCTCTTGCCCCCAGCGCTGCACTCGCTCTTCTTCCAACATCAAGTCGATGGCCGGTGCGAATGCGTTGGTGGGACGCAGTGGCGCTGACTCGGTGAGTGGCACGGGATTGTTCGGCCATGCGCCGTAGACCATCGCACTCGACACCAACACGAGCTGTGTGACACCGCATCGGCGGGCCACCGACAGCACTCCGGCTTCGACCGGCTGCAACAACACCAGACTTGTTCGTGGCCGATGGGTTGACGACTGGTCATTGGACGACGATCGGTCATGTGAGGACAATCGGTCATGTGAGGACAAATAATCATCCTGATCCATGAATACAGCGTCGGTCCCGCTTGCTGCGAACGACTTTCGCAGCCGATCCACCAGGGCGTTGTCGGGTGCCACCAGAACCACCACTTGCGCCATGCGAAGGAGGCTAACGGCACGTAGCATCGCCCCATGGCAGGTGATCCCTTCGGTGGCGGAATGGGTGACAATCCCTTTGGTGGAATGCCCTTTCTCGGAGACATGATGAAGGCACTCACTGGTCAGGGCCCGTTGAACTGGGACATGGCACGGCAGATTGCGTTCATGAGCGCCAGCGGCGGCAGCGAAGGTGTCACCAACGTCGAGCCGACAACCCGGATTGGGCTCGAGCAACTGGTTCCCGTGGCTCAGATGCACATCGACAATCTGCTCGGCATCGGAGGCACCACCGCCACAAAGATCGATTGCGTGACACCTGTGCAGTGGTGTCATCACGCACTCGACGCATACAAGCCACTGCTCAACGATCTCGCGGCTGCTCTCGCCCAGCAGCCACCCACATCCGGTGAAAACCCGGATCAACTCGATCAGTCCGACCAAATGGCTGCGATGATGTCCGGAATCATGGCGGCAATGGCACCGGCGATGCTGGGTATGGCCGTGGGATCGATGGTGGGCCAACTCGCACTGCGTGCCTTCGGCCAATACGACCTGCTCCTCCCGCGCGACCCCCGTCAACCCGTCAGAATCGTCGCCGCCAACATCGACACTTTTGCCGAAGAGTGGAGCCTGCCTGTCTCCGACATGCGCATGTGGGTCTTGATCCACGAGTTGTGTGCACACACGATCCTCAGCGTTCCTCACATTCACGACGAGTTGCTCGATTGCGTCCAGTCCCACGTACGTGCCTTTCGTCCCGACCCATCCGCTGCGTTCGAGAAGATGACCAATGTCGAACTCGACATGGAGAACCCCATGGGGGCCATCCAACAGACTTTTTCTGATCCTGAACTGCTTCTCGGCGCAGTGATCTCTCCCGAGCAACAGGCCATGCGCCCTCGGTTCGATGCCCTTCTCGCCACCCTTGTCGGATTGCTCGACTGGGCCGTCGACGCCATCAGCGCACAACTCTTGGGTGGATCCGCAGCGGTTTCAGAGGCAGTGCGTCGACGCCGGATCGAATCGTCCACCAGTGATCGGTTCGTCGAACACCTGCTGGGCATTCACCACACCCGTGACATCGTCGACCGTGGCAGATCTTTCGTGTCGGGCGTGATCGAACGAAGCAATGCGGATGTGTTGCTGAAGTTGCTGACCGAACCCGCAACTCTTCCTACACAGGCCGAGATCGACGCTCCCGGCCTGTGGCTCGCCCGGATCGAGATCGACGCGCAACGCGCCGACGAAGGATGAACAAGAGCAATCCCAGAGCACCGGCCACGCCAACCATCGCAAAACCCAACTCACCGGGGAGTTGCAGTGTGACGGGAATCAGCCCCGCGCCCACCCACGCCAGCTGAAACTGCGTCTCGAAATTGGCGAATGCGCGCGACCTGTTCGCATCGGGAGCATCGGACTGCACCACAGCCTCGAACGCCAAACGACACACTGCAGCGGCCGCGTTCACCGATGCGGCCAACATGACACCACCGGTCACACCGCCGACCCACGTACACACAATGCCCATGCCGGTGAGCAAGGAGAGACCGAGGATGATCATGTTCTCCTCGTGCAACTTTCGACGCAGATACGGAGCCACCGCATTGGCTGTCATCGTTGCCAACGATGCAAGGGACACCGCAAAGCCGAACCACACCGTTCCGGCTTTCTGGTCACGCAACCAAAAAGCCAGATGAAAGAACATCAAACCCACGAGCGCCCTGTGCAGCCGCATTGCCTGTGCGGCGCGTGTGATGCGGGATGATCTCAGTTCAGTTCGTTCCAACTCTCCGGCGGGGTCGGGGGCCGAACGAGTGGATTTGGGAAGCTGCAACGCGGAAAGGACGGCCGCAACGAAGAACATCACCGACAAGACCAGCGCCGCACCTGGTGACACCAGTTGAATGAGCGCAGCAGGAATCGCCGCCGAAAAGCCGACGATGCCGGACAGCAAGCCCAGCTTGCTGTTGGCCTCCACCAGCTCGCTGTCGTTG
>JBILKS010000157.1:0-4201 GCA_044376595.1 Ilumatobacteraceae bacterium
GCGAGCAAGTTCGTCGAAGAACATCTGCAGGTCGACAAGATTCCGCAGGGCGAACCCGCACGTGACTCCGTCGACTGAGGAGTCGGGGAACGGCAGGCGCAGGATGTCGGCTTGTGCGCGCGGAGCACCGCTGCGGTCTGCGCTGAGCATCCCGAAGCTGAGGTCGAGCGACAGCGGGATATGGCCTGCCTTGCGCAGATCGATGCACAGATCGCCGGTGCCCGACGCGAGGTCGAGAACCCTGGATCCCGCCGGCAAGCCCAGTGTGCGTACCGCCCGCTTGCGCCAGCGCACGTCGAGACGGAAAGTCATGATCCGATTGACCATGTCGTAGCGCGGTGCGATGGTGTCGAACATGGCTCGAACAGCCTTGACTTTTTCTTCTCCTTGCGGGAGTTGGCCGTCGGGCATGGACATAAGGGTCAGGCTATGTGTTGTGCGGGTTGTCGCCCACTCGAGCGAGCGGTCAGAATGGGAAACGTTCGCTGGCACAGTGCCGCATCGATTGGGGGGTAGGGATGATCGATTTCAGTTTTCCGGCCGAGGTCGAAGAGATTCGCCTCAAAGTACGTTCATTCATGGATGAGTCGGTTCGACCGGCATGGGAGTCCATCGATCAGAAGGATCGCTCACAGGTCGTCAAGACCATTGTGGGTTTGCGCAAGGAGGCTCGCGAAGAGCGTGGTTTGTGGTTGCCTCACATGCCGGCCGAGTGGGGTGGCATGGGCCTTGGGCCCACGGCGATGGCCGCTGTGTCGGCCGAAGCAGCCAAAGTCAGCATCGGGCCCTTCGTGTTGAATGCCCAGGCACCTGACGAAGGCAACCAGCACACCATCCTGCACTGGGGTACGCCGGAGCAGAAGGAAAAGTACCTGCGCCCACTGTGTGAAGGCACTGCGCGTTCGTGTTTCGCCATGACCGAGCCCGAGGTGGCCGGCAGCGATCCCACTCTCATCAAGACACAGGCGTACAAAGACGGCGACGAGTGGGTGATCAACGGTCACAAATGGTTCATCTCCGGTGCTCGCGGAGCCAAGTTCGCCCTGCTGGTGGCACGCACCGAAGACGACCCCGATCTTCCCCAGGCGGCCAACAGCTGTTTCATCGTCGATCTTCCGAGCGAGGGATGGAACATCGTTCGTGACGTCCACACCATGTCGGGCGGTCACAACCATTGCGAAATTCTGATCGAGGATCTCCGGGTGCCGGCAGCCAACATGTTGGGCGGTCGCGGTCAAGGTCACTTGCTCGGTCAGTATCGTCTCGGCCCGGCGCGTCTCGCGCACTGCATGCGCTGGATCGGCCAAGCCGAAATTGCGCTCGACATGATGGTCAAGCGTTCGCTCGAGCGGTATTCCCACGGTTCCTATCTCGCCGAAAAGCAGGGCATCCAATGGATGATCTCGGACTCGGCGATGGAGTTGTACCAGAGCAAGCTGATGGTGCTGCACGCCGCATACAAGATCGAGCATGGGATGGATTTCGTTGCCGAAGTGTCAATGGCGAAGCACTTCGTGGCGAACAGTCTGTGGAAAATCATCGACCGGGCCATTCAGGTGCACGGCGCACTCGGGTACTCCACCGACACGCCTCTGGCCAACATGTCCCAGCAGGCCCGCTGGAGTCGCTTTGCCGATGGTGCCGACGAGATCCACCAGATGCGTATCGCTCAGAGAACCATCGCGGCATACAAGGATTTCGGGAGTACGAAGAAGGCAACGGGAGATCTGCCCCTCTAGGGTCTCGCCATGGCCGCCCATCCTGCAAACAATGACAAGGTGATCTTCGGAGTCTTCATGCCACAGGGCTGGAAGATGGAGTTGTCCGGTATCGATGGCGCCGAAGCCAAATGGAACACCGCAGTCGACATCGCTCTGCTTGCCGAAGAACTCGGCTTTCACTCCATTTGGCTCTACGACCACTTTCACAACGTGCCACGACCGGCCCACGAAGCAGTGTTCGAGTGCTGGACCACGATGGCCGCCATCTCACAGCGCACGTCGCGCATTCGTCTCGGACAGATGGTGGGTTGCAACAGTTACCGCAGTCCCGCCCTCTTGGCCAAGATCACATCGACAATCGACGTGATCTCGGGTGGACGTCTCGACTGGGGAATCGGCGCGGGCTGGTACGAGAACGAATATCGCGGATACGGATTCGAGTTTCCCAAGCCGAAGGACCGCATCGGGATGTTGAAAGAGTCGGTGGAGATCGTCAAGTCGATGTGGACGAACGTCGAAACCACCTACGACGGCAAGTACTACAAGTTGGTGCGAGCCAACTGCGACCCCAAACCGCTTCAGCAGCCACTTCCGCCCGTATGGATCGGTGGCGGTGGCGAGCAACTCACGTTGCGGGTCGTGGCCGAGCACGCCGACTGCTCCAACTTCGGTGGCAAGCCCGAAGAATGGGCGCGCAAACGGGAGATCCTGAAGGGTCACTGTGCCGCAGTCGGCCGAGACGAATCGGAAATTCGTAAAACCTGGTCACCCGAAGTGTTCATTCGTTCCACGGAAAAAGAAGTGCTTGCCCGCGAGAAGGGCGGCCTGTGGGGCGAGCCAGCCGAGAGTTGGCGTGACGGCAACCTCGTGGGAACTCCGGAGCAGGTGTCCGAAAAGATCGCCACCTATGTTGCTCTTGGTTGCACCGGGTTTATCCCGTGGTGTGCGGACTACCCCGACACCGAGTCGATGGAGCTCCTCGCCAAAGAAGTGATGCCGAACTTCGCCTGAGGCGTTGCGCCTCACAGCTTTCGTCTACTTACTGTTGTCGTTTACTTGTAGTAGCGGAAGATGATCTCTGCCACACACGAGGGCTTGGCTGCGCCTTCGACTTCGAACACCACTTCCATGGTCACCTGAGCTCCGCCCGCAACGTCTTCGACGTTGGTGAGCGTGGCGCCGGCACGGAGATTCGCGCCGACGGGCACTGGAGACATGAAACGAATCTTGTTGGCGCCGTAGTTGACGCCCATGGAGATACCCGACACGGTGAAGATCTCGGGCAGCAGCACCGGACCAAGTGACAACGTGAGGTAGCCGTGTGCGATGGGGCCACCGAAAGGTCCGCTCTTGGCGCGCTCGACATCGACGTGGATCCACTGATGATCACCGGTGGCTTCGGCGAACTGGTTCACCCGCTCCTGGCTGATGGTCATGTAGTTGCTGTAGCCGAGGTGATTCCCCACCGAAGCCTTGAGTCCGTCGATTCCGTTGATCACTGTTGCCATGTCTTTAGTCTTTCACGTTCTCAGCAACGGCGGAAAACCGGCTACTTGTACCAGATCTTCTGATGTTGGCGACTCTGGGGGTGGAGGATCAATGCGCACAGAGCCACGTCGAAGAGCAGTTCGAGCGTGCTGCCATCGGAGATCTTGTCGTATATCCCCGCGGGGATGCCCTGGTACGCCCACAGTCTGAGCACGAAGGGGGAAACCGCAGCCACCAGCGCGAGTCGGTAGCCGAGCTTGCGATCATTGGCCATCAGCCAACCGCCGGCGGCGTAGAGGGCCACCGAGAGCACTCCGATCAGCACGCCTCCGGTGTACCGAATGCGGATGACATTGAGATAGCCGCCACCGTCGATGAGGTCGACCAAGGCGAAGAAGCCGTTGAGATACAACAACCAGGTGGCAATCTGCAGAGTCTGGGGCTGCATGCGGTCGAACCACCGCTTGGGGTTCAACGGGGATGTGGAGCGTGCCATCTGCTTAGTCTGTCAGTTGTGGGTAGAGCCGTGCGTCCATTTCGCTTCAGTGTCATGACCTCGGGTGCGCCCGATGCAACCGAGTGGAAACGGCTCGTGCAACGCATCGACGCCGAGGGTTACGACATGGTGCACGTGCCCCAACACCGTGGCGCAAACGGTTTTGGACCGTTGGTGGCTTTGGCAACGGTTGCCGAGATCTCCTCACGACTCCGCCTCGGAACCCTTGTGCTCGACAATGAATCCGTCCACCCTGCAGTGCTGGCAAAGGATCTGGCGACGCTCGACGTGCTGAGTGGCGGACGGCTGGAAGTCGGTATCGGTGCCGGATGGCTGCCCGCGGATCACGAGTCCATTGGCCAGCCCTGGCCCTCTGCTGGTGAACGTATCGAACGCCTCCAAGAGTCCCTCGACGTGTTGCGAGCCTGCTGGACCATGTCGTCGGCCGAGTACACGGGAAGACATTTTCAGCTCTCGGGCATCACCAACGAACCCC
>JBILKS010000158.1:0-4171 GCA_044376595.1 Ilumatobacteraceae bacterium
TGGGTGGGTGATCCCACCCAAGACGTGGTTGGGTCAGCCTGCTCCGGTTGTGGAGGTGGCTTCGACGAGACTTGTGGCCGTTGTGCCGCTGGCGATGGTTGTGCCGCTGGCGATGGTTGTGCCGCTGGCGATGGTTGTGCCGCTGGCAATGGTTGTGCCGCCAGCAATGGTTGTTGTGGTGGCAGGGTCGACCAGAGTGAGGGTGGTGGCCAGGGGCTCCAGGTCGCCGGTGGTGGTGGTGCCGTTGAGTTCGATGGTCCATTCGCCCGGGGCATACAGGGAGAAGTCGCCCGCTTGGCCAAGGACGGCGGCGCCGCGGCGGGTGAGCGGGACGTTCACCAGATAGCCGTCGTAGCCGGGGGCTTTCGGGGTCATGCGCACCGTGAACTCTTGGATTCGGCGGGGTTCAAAGAGTTCGATCAGCACCTGGTTCTGCCCGGCCACGGCGGGACTGACGGAGAAACGCACAGAGAACCGGTCGTTTTCGAGCATCTCGCTGAAGGCGTAGACGGGGCCGTCGTCCTTGACCGAGGGCATGTAGTGGATGGGGGTGGTGGCCATCATCCAGGCAGTCAGGCCCAGTACCACCACGCCCGCGGTGGCCTCGGTGCCCACGGCGCGGCGCAAGTGGCTTGCCGCGCGGCCGTTCAGGCTGTTGGCATTGCGCATGCGGGTGAGGACGAAGGTGCGGGTGACAAATGTGGCGTAGGCCATGAAGGCCACCACGAGGATCTTCACCAGCACCAAGCGGCCGTGCTGGCTGGTGAAAAGGCTGGCGCCATCGAAGCGATATGTGGCAAAGATGCCCGTGGCGATGGCGATGGGGATGGCCTTGGTGGCGATGCGGCCAAAGCCCCGAACGGCCTGCACCAGGTCGGGTTCGCCCGGCCCGATCAGCACCACACGGCTGAGCAGCACCAGCCCACCCAGCCATGCCGAGACCGAGACCATGTGAAGGATGCCCGAGAGGTAGCCGAGGCCCGGCAGGCGACCGCCGGTGCGGTCGAAGCCGAAGGTGGCACACATGATGAACAGGGGCACCACACCGGGCAACTGGGTACCAGGGTCGAGGGCACGCTGCGGGTCCCACGAGACCCAGCCCACTCCGGCCACAACAACGAGGCGCAGGAGAAGGGCTTGGCCGGGAAGGGCATCGAACAGGGTGCGCCAAGCATTGGGGCTGATCGAAGCGGTGACACCATCCCCCGAGTATTGGGCCGTGGTGTAGATCACCACCAGCAGGGTGGAGGCCAGTGCGCCGAGCCAGACGATGCGGATGAACCGCTTGCACACGGCGTATTCGATGCCTTCGGGCCAGGCGAACAAGATGAGAAGGAAGGCGCCGAACAGGGTTCCGACGAAGAGGTACGAAAGCATCCGGAACAGCCCGAGCGGCCCGCCGACCCGGGGCGAGGTGTCGACCACGGGTGTGGTTTCGCCGCCCGGAACCACGGTGACAGGCACGGTGGTCTGGCCCGGGATGGTGCTGGTTGTGGTGGTGGGCGCCGCAATCGATGAGGTGAAGGAATAGGCACCGCTGCTGCCGTCGGGCAGGGCCCAACTCACCACGCACGAACCCGCCTGGGGTACCTGAGTGAGAGGCACGCTGACCGTCTTCAGATCGGTGCCCAACTGCGGCATGCCGAGACTGACGATGTTGCCGTTGCACACGAGCGACAAACCCATCTGGTTGACGTCGTTGGGGTCGCCGAGGGGGAAGGTGAACACCAACTGCAACTGCGTGGGGGCAACGCTGACGTCTTCGCTGGCCGCGGGGTTGGAACTGGCCAACGTGTTGTTGCCCGCGGTCGATGCCTGTGTGGCCGATGCGCCGGCGAACAACAGCATCATCACGGCCGGCAGCGCGGCGAGCAGGAAACGTCGAACTGTGCGGGCCATGTCGCAGTGAACGGTAGTCAACGTCACCGCGTCAGAGGGTCACTTCACCCACTCGGTAGGCTCGGAGCGTGGCTGTGCAATCGCTTTATCGTCGGTACCGGCCACGGCGCTTCAGCGAACTGCGGGGCCAAGACCACATCGTTCGGGCGCTGCGCAATTCGGTCATCAACCAACGCGAAGGCCAGGCGTATCTCTTCTCCGGCCCCCGGGGCACCGGCAAGACATCCACCGCACGCATTTTGGCCAAGGTGCTCAACTGCGAAAATCAGATCGACGGCGAGCCTTGCTGCACGTGTGACTCGTGTCTCGCAGTAGAGGCAGGCACCAGTTACGACGTCATCGAGCTCGATGCGGCCAGCAACAACGGTGTCGAAGACGTTCGCGATCTCATCGACCGCGCCGCACTCGGAAGCCCCGGTCGTCATCGCGTGTTCATTCTCGACGAAGTGCACATGCTCTCGACCGCCGCCGAGGCCGCACTGCTGAAGACGCTCGAAGAACCGCCCGGACACGTGGTGTTCGTGCTGGCCACCACCGACCCGCAAAAGGTCAGCGAGACCATCCGCAGTCGCACACAACACCTGCAGTTCCATCTTCTGCCCATTCACGAACTCGAAGAGCACGTGAAGTTCGTCATCAAAGATGCGGGTCTCGAAGTCACTGCCGAGGCAATCGAACAGGTGCTGGTGCAAGGTGGCGGCAGCGCGCGCGACACGTTGTCTGCGTTGGAACTCGTGGTTGCCGCCGGTGGCGTGGCCGAAGAGGCCGTTGATCTCGACGAGTTCATCGAAGCAATCATCGACGGCGACCCCGGGCGTTCGCTTGCCGCGGTTGCGTTTGCTGTTCAACAGGGTCGCGATCCGCGCACGTTGGGCGAAGAACTCATTCGCCACCTGCGCGAGGCGTTTCTCACGCAAATGGCACCCGAGCTCGTGCAACTTCCCACCGAACGTGCCGAGCACGTTGCGCGGTGGGCGCAGCGCATGGGCAACGGCACCATCGTTCGCGCCATGGAAGTGTTGGGCGACACCTTGGTGGAAATGCGCCGCGCACCCGACGCTCGCTTGTTGTTGGAAGTGGCACTCATGAAGTTGGCCAGCCCGGCCGATCCCAGCAATCTCAGCGGTCTCGTCGCACGACTCGAACGCCTCGAACAAGCAGTTGCTCGTGGACCAGTAACCGGTGCTTCTGCATCCGCATCAACTCCGCCTCCAGTGGATCCTGCAACAGGCCGAGCCAAGTTGGGGGGAGCCGCATCCACCGGCCCCATTCCGCGACCCGCAACACCGGTGCAGTCCTCGGCGTCGGACGGTGCGAGGCAGCCCGCTTCGTCTGCTCCAACGCCAGTTCACCCCGAACCACGCAAGGCTCCCGCGCCAACACTGAACACGAAGCCACAACCCGCAGTGTCCGCTTCGGGCAACCCGGCCGAAGTGTGGCCCGCGGTACTCACGTCGTTGAAGCCGTTGGTGCGCGCGTTGTACAGCGCGTGCTCGGTGTCATCGCCATCGCCCGACACCGTGGTGTTGAGCGCACCGAATGCGGTGCACCAGGGCAAGTGCGACGAACACGCAAAGGTGGTCAAGGCGGCTTTCGCTTCCGTTGCCGGACTCGATGTTGAGGTGAACGTGGTGGTGGGCGAAGCCGGCGACAGAATTCGCTCGGGTACGCCACGCACAGCGTCAAGCTCGAAAGCACGCGCGAACACGCCGCCGGTTCACGATGACACCAGCCATGACACCGATAACCATGACACCAACTATGACATCGACAACCATGACATCGATCCCAACGAGTTGTCCGATGTGCCCACCGTTCCTGTCGAGTCCACCATCGATCGCATCACCAAGGCGTTCCCCGGTGCCAAGTTGGTGGACGAGAAAGATCTGAAGTGAGCGCTTACACCCCGCCGGTGCAATCACTCATCGACGAACTGGGCAGGCTTCCCGGAGTAGGTCCGAAGTCGGCGCAACGCATCGCGTTCTACTTGTTGAAGGCACCAACACCCGATGTGCAGCGTCTGGCGCACTCCATCATCGATGCCAAGGCCAAGGCCCGCTTTTGTGACCGTTGCTTCAACATCTCCGAAGGCGATCTGTGTCCGATTTGTCAAGACTCACGGCGCGACACGTCGATTCTGTGTGTCGTGGAAGAATCACGTGACGTGGTGGCTATCGAAAAGACCGGCGCTTTCAAGGGCCGCTACCACGTGTTGATGGGAGCCATCAATCCGATGGAGGGCGTGGGCCCGGAACAACTGAAGATCCGCGAG
>JBILKS010000159.1:0-4155 GCA_044376595.1 Ilumatobacteraceae bacterium
ATGGTGGTTCATCGTGACGAGATGGTGGTGCTCACCGAGTTGGCCTAAGGCGCCGCATCAACTGGTGCGTCTCTGGGACTTTGAACACCGACAGCAATCCCACGTACGCACCCAGGCCGAACAGATAGCTCGCGATCACCCTGATGAATGCTCCGAGGCCCGCCGTGTCACCGAATGCTCGCCCGACCATCCATGCAATCTCGGCGGCAACGACAGCCGAGAGAAGCATCGGCAGCAGCGATCGCAGCATTGCCCTCATTTCGAACTGCGGAGTTTTGGCTTCGAGTACGGCCAGAGCAAGAACCGCACTCAGAAGGTAGGCGACGGCGAATGCGAGTCCGAGGCCGAGCACCCCGAAATGCGGCACGAAGATCACGGCAAGAACGATGTTGAGCACATTCTCCAGCAGGTTCAAAACGAACGGCGTGCGTGTGTCCTCGTGCGCGTAGAACCCGCGAAGAGTGAAGAGAAACACGGAGAATCCAACCAAGCCCAAAGAGAAGCCCATGAGGGCACGTGACGTGTTGAGTGCCGCATCGGCGGAGAAGTTGCCGTGCTGCAGCAGCGCACCGATGACCGGACGTGCGGTGACCAGCATCAGAAAGCTGAAGGGGAGCGTGAGGAGCGCGATCATCCGGACGCCGAGTGACATGCGATCGACGAACAGGTCGCGGCGCTTGTCGGAGACGGCCTTGGCCAGCTCGGGTGCGAACGTGGTGGCGATCGAGACGGCCAAGAGTGCATGGGGGAGTTGGAAGAAGATGTACGCCTTGGTGTACGCATCGGGATTGCCGCTGCCCGGTTGGGCAAGATTGCGGATCACCACCAGAGCCACTTGGTTGGCGGCCACGTACCCCATGGTCCAGCCAGACAGCCGAACCAGCTTGCGAACTGCCGGGTTGCCGAACTGTGGTCTGAAGCGGAAGCTGAGGCCGGCAGAGCGCGCGGCCACCCACAGCAATGCTGCGGTGACGGCAACGCCGCCCGTGGAGCCCAAGCCGAGCAGCCATCGCAAGGCCGAGTTGGTTTCCACCGCGCCCAGCAACGGTTCGCCGTCGACTGTAAGGGGCACCATGAGGAGCAGTGCGATGATGACGATGTTCGAGGCAACCGGCGCCCATGCGGCGGCAAGGAACTTGCGACGGGCGTTCAGGGCGGCGCTCATCAGGGCTGTGACGCCGTAGAAGAAGATCTGGACGAGGAAGATTCGCGTCAGCAGGGTGCCGACGTGTCGGTACTGTTCGGCGTCCACGGCCGACGACGGGTTGAGAGCAAAGAGGTGGAAGATCTGTGGCGCGAGCAACACCGCCACCACGGTGAACACGAAGAGAAACACGACACCCACGGAGAAAACGGCATCGACGCCTTCGGAGTCGTCGTCGTGGAAGAGACGCGTGAAGAGCGGGACCAGCGCCGCTGAAAAGATGCCGCCGATCATCAGCTCGTACAGCGAGTTGGGGGAGTTGTTGGCTCCGTCGTATGCGTCTGCGAGGGCTGTCTGGCCCATGATGATGCCGAAGATGACGACACGAACGAGGCCGGTGATGCGCGAGGTTGCGGTTCCTGCCGCGACACCTACGTTGGCGCGAAGAAGTCCCGTGCCCGTTTGTGCGTCCATTCGTGGCCCAAGCGTACTGACCGGTAGGGTGCAGGTATGGGGAATCGCTTCGAATCAGTTCAGGCTGTCCGTGAAGGGCTGAAAAAGGTCAACTATCTCGCCGATGACGGCATTGCAAGTGTCGCCTTCCTGGCCGACCGTCTGGGCAAGCCGGTTCTGGTCGAGGGCCCGGCAGGAACCGGCAAGACCCAGTTGGCCAAGAGCATTGCCGACCTCACCAACGCCCGTCTGATTCGTTTGCAGTGCTACGAGGGTCTCGATGAATCCAAAGCGCTCTACGAGTGGAACTACAAGAAGCAGTTGCTGCGCATCCAGGCCGACAAGAACAGCGACTCCTGGTCGGAAGTCCACGACGACATCTTCAGCGAAGAGTTTCTCCTCACCCGTCCCCTTCTCGAGGCCATTCGCTCCGACGACCCGGTGGTGTTGCTGATCGACGAAGTCGATCGTGTCGAAGTGGAGACCGAGGCACTGTTGCTGGAAATCCTGAGTGAGTACCAAGTGTCCATTCCGGAACTCGGCACCATCACGGCCAAGCAGATTCCGCTCGTCTTCCTCACATCGAACAACACCCGCGAGCTGTCCGAAGCGTTGAAGCGTCGCTGTCTCTACCTGCATGTCGACTACCCCGACATGGATCGCGAAAAGCAGATCGTGCTCACCAAGGTCGAAGGCATCACCGAGCACCTGGCAGACCAAATTGCCCGCATCGTTCGCAGTATTCGTCAGTTGGACCTGAAGAAGGCTCCTTCGGTCAGCGAAACCATCGACTGGGCCCGCACGCTCATGTTGTTGGGTATCGAAAGCATCGATGCCGAGCAGGCCAAAGAGACCATGCACATTCTCCTCAAGTACCAGACCGACATCGCCAAGGCGGTCAAGGAACTGTCTTCTGACAAGTAGGAACGATCGTGCTTGACCTGATGGCTGGATTCGTTGCGGAGCTGCGCAACGCTGGATTACCCGTGAGCCTCACGGAAAATCTCGATGCCATGGAGGCCATCAAGCAGATTCCGCTCGAAGATCGCGACGCCTTCAAGTACGCCCTCGGCGCCACGTTGGTCAAGAACTCTGCGCACTGGCGGGCGTTCGAAACGGTCTTCGAGGTCTACTTCAGTCTGCGCGGTCCTGAGTACGCGTTGAAAGACGACGACAATCCCGACGAGTTCTGGCGCGAGATGCAGGATCAGATGCGTCAAGGTGAGGGCAAAGGTGGCTCCGGTGGAGCCATGGACTCACTCACGCAGGAAGAACTGATGAACATGCTGATGCGTGCCCTCATGGACGGCGATCAGGCAATGATGCGGGCGCTGGCCAAGCAGGCCGTGCAGCGCTTCGCCGGCATGGAGCCCGGACGTCCGGTTGGTGGCACGTACTACCTGTACCGCACGTTGCGCAATCTCGACCTCGACAGCCTGATGGGCAAGTTGGAAGAGGCCAATCAGGATCAAGCCAGTCAGCCACTCACCAATCTCGAGCAGCGTCTGGCAAAAGACGAAATGCAACACCGCATGGAGCAGTTCAAACAGGAGATCGAAGCCGAGATCCGCAGGCGTTTGGTTGCCGACCGCGGAGCCGAAGCCATGGCCAAGACTCTGCGCAAGCCGTTGCCCGAAGATGTCGAGTTCATGCATGCCAGTCGCGACGAAATGCAGAACCTCAAGAAGGCCCTGTACCCGTTGACCCGCAAGTTGGCCGCTCGATTGGCGCGCAAGCGTCGCCACGGCCGCAAAGGGCCACTCGATTTCCGCAACACGGTGCGTCACTCGCTGAACTACGGCGGTGTTCCCGCTGAGCCAAAGTTCAAGTACCCGCGGCCGGCCAAGCCCGAGCTCATGGTGGTGGCCGACATCTCCGGCAGCGTGGCGGCCTTTGCTCGTTTCACTCTCATGTTGGTGTACGCCATCCAGGGCCAGTTCTCCAAGGTCCGTTCCTTCGTGTTCATCGATGGTCTCGACGAAGTCACCGATTACTTCAAGTCCACCGAGGACATCACCGAAGCCATCCAGCGCGTCAACACCGAAGCCGACGTGGTGTGGGTCGACGGTCACAGCGACTACGGCCATGCCTTCGAGGTCTTTTGGGAGAAGTACGGCAAGGATGTCGGTCCAAAGACCACCGTGTTGTTGCTCGGCGATGCGCGCAACAACTACCACGCCGCACAAAGCTGGGTTGTGAAAGAAATGCGTCAACGCGCGCGTCACGTGTACTGGCTGAACCCCGAGCCCAAGTCGTATTGGAACACGGGCGATTCCATCGTGGGGGAGTACGGCTCGCACACAGACGGCGTTTACGAGTGTCGCAACCTTCGCCAGCTCGAGTCTTTCGTCGAAAAACTTGCCTGATCACGCAAAGGCCACGTTCGCGTCAACCACAGACAGGAAACACACGGGAATGAAGCTGAAAGACAAAGTTGCAGTCGTCATCGGTGGTCACAGTGGATTTGGTGAAGCCATCGTCCAACGTTTCGTGGCCGAAGGGGCACGCGTTGCCATTGCGGCCCGGCGCATCGACATAGTGCGCGACGCAGCCGAGAA
>JBILKS010000160.1:0-4141 GCA_044376595.1 Ilumatobacteraceae bacterium
CAAAAAGCCGTCTTCGTCGAGGTATCCCACGTCACCCAATGTCGACCATCCGCGACCCTTGGGGTCACGCGAGGCCTTCGTCTTTTCGGGGTCGTTGTGATACTGAAACTCGGTCTGGCTTTCGAAGAAAACCGTGCCGGATTCTCCGGATGGCATCTCGTTGCCTTCTTCGTCACAGATGTGCACCTTGCCCTGGATCGCGGTGCCGACCGTGCCCGGATGAGCCAGCCACATGTCGCTGTTGCAATACACGAAACCGTTGCCCTCGGTGCCCGCGTAGTACTCGTGAATCACCGGTCCCCACCATTCGATCATCTGGCGTTTGACGGGAACGGGGCAGGGCGCGGCTGCGTGGATGGCAGTCTTCAGTGACGAAACGTCGTAGCGGTTGCGCACGTCGTCGGGCAGTTTCAGCATGCGAACGAACATGGTGGGCACCAACTGACTGTGGGTCACCTTGTATTGCTGAACGAGTTTGAGGTACTCCTCGGCATCGAAGTGCTCCATGATGACTGTGGTGCCTCCGAGGAAGCCGACCGCAAGATTGAACCGCAGCGGAGCTGCGTGGTACAGCGGTGCAGGGGACAAATAAATGGTGTCTTGATTGACGCCGAAGAGCAACTCGGAAAGAACGCCCACGCCGTTCTTGGTGGCAATGTCGGTGCGGGGCAGAACTCCGAGAACACCCTTGGGTCGGCCCGTGGTGCCGCTGGAGTAGAGCATGTCCATTCCGCTCACACGTTCTGCCAGAGGTTGCGTGGAGTGCTGCGCAACAGCATCTTCGTACGAGTCGTAACCGGGAATGGTGGTGTCGACCATGAGTCGCAGGGCGGCGTTGGGGATCTCGCTCAACACCTCGGCAGCTTGGTCGGATTTGTACTTCGAGGTAATGAAACCCTTGGCACCACAATCGTTGATGATGTAGGCCAACTCGTCGCTGGTGAGTCGGCTTGAGCACGCGGTGTAGATGAGGCCCGCGTAGTGGCAGCCCCAGATGATCTCAAGGAAGCGCGGGTGGTTCTCCATGCAGATGGCGATGTGGTCGCCCACCTCGAAGCCGCTGGCTCGAAGAAGGTTCGAGAGGCGGTTGGCGGCATCATCGAGTTGTTTGTAGGTCACCACCTCGCCGGTCGAGGCCATGATGTAGGCGGGTTTGTCAGGCGTGGTTGTGGCGTACTCCCCAGGAAACATGAGGAAAAGTTAGCCGGTGGCGACCGGGGAGTTCTTTCGTAGCACCGTTTGGTGTGGGTCGGTGACCCTGCGGTAACTTTGCGCGGAATCGGATTCGACGACAAAGGGGAATCATGAGCACAACCACGGTGACGTCAGAAGAGCAACTCGTCAACGAGCTTGTCGACCAACTGCTGAAGGAGTTTCCGCCGTCGTCGACCGACGCAATCACCTTCCTCGGAGCGCAGTTCGACCTGGGTCTTGCCTGGGTGCATTTCCCGAAGGGTCATGGTGGCTTGGGTCTGTCGCCGCGCCACCAGAAAATCATCGGTGAGCGTTTGGGTAAGGCTGGTGGACCCAGCGCCTATGCGCGCAACCCCATTGGTTACGGCATGTGTGGTCCGACGGTCGTCGAGTGGGGCAGCGACGAGCAGAAGAAGCGCTACCTGCGTCCGCTCTTCACCGGTGAAGAGATCTGGTGCCAGTTGTTCTCCGAGCCCGGTTCAGGCTCCGACTTTGCCGGTTTGTCGGCCAAGGGGATCAAAGACGGCGAAGAGTGGATCGCCAATGGCCAGAAGGTGTGGACCACCCTGGCTCACTTGTCGCGTTGGGGCCTCCTTGTGGTGCGCACCGATCCCGAGGCAGTCAAGCACGCCGGCCTCACGGCGTTCGTCGTCGACATGCATGCACCCGGAGTCGAGGTGCGTCCGCTTCGTCAAATGACCGGTGAGGCCGAGTTCAACGAGGTGTACTTCACCGACGTGCGCATCCCGGAAAGTGAAATGTTGGGCAAGCCCGGCGACGGTTGGCGCGTGTCGCTCACCACCCTCATGAACGAGCGTGTGGCCATCGGTGGAACCACCCCGCCCCGCGGATCGGGACCGATCGCACAGGTAGTAAAGATCTGGAAAGACCTCGACAATGCCGGACAGGACGAGTCGACCCGCGACGAACTGATGAAGCTATGGATTCGCGCCGAGGTGTTGCGCCTCACGAACATCCGCGCTGGCCAGATGCGCAAGGTGGGAGTCCCCGGACCCGAGGGTTCGATCGGAAAGATGGAGAGCGCCAACCTGAACAAGGCGATCTACGAGTTTGCGGTGAATCTCATGGGCCCCGAGGGAATGCTCTACGGCAGTTACGAAATGATTCGTCCCGAGACGGCGATGGGCTTCGAGAACATTCAAAAGGCGTTCTTGCGCAGTCGCGCCAACTCGATTGAAGGCGGCACGACCGAGGTCATGAAGAACATTCTTGGCGAGCGCGTTCTCGGCATGCCCGGCGATGTCCGCGTCGACCGCGAAGTCCCGTGGAGCAAGGTCCCCCGAAACTAGGGGGACTATTGGTGCGGTCCCCCGAAACTAGGGGGACTAGCTCGCGCTGGCGAGCAGAATGCCGAGATACAACGCCGCGAGCGATGTCAGGAGTCCGAGGGCTCCTCCGATGGCTTTCACGGATTTCTTCGGAGAGGCGCTATGGGCCGCGGCTGCGAAACCAGCAACTGCCACGAGTGCGATTTTGATGCCAAGGGTTGCGTGGTACGAGCCATCCATCGCCGCAGCATCGATGTCGAGAATGCTCCACATGCCGGTGACGACGGCAACGAAGAATGCAGGCCAGGCCACGCTGGCGTAAGCGTTGGCGACAGTCTTCAGTGCTTCGGGGTGCGACGCGCGCAACCGCGGAACCAGACCACCGAGGACAATTTGACCGCCCACCCACACGGCGGCGGAAAGGACGTGAAGGGCAAGACGTAGAGAATCAAGGGTGGGTTCGATCACGGGCTCAGTCTGTCATGGGTGAAGCGCACGCAGCACATCGCTTGCCGCGATGTTGCGGTCATCGATGTTCGAGCGCCTCTGAACGGGAACGCCGAGCATTGTGTAGCAAAGTGAAATCGTCGCCGCCTGAAGCTCGCGAATGTTGCGCGGCGGAGGGAAGTACTCGTCCTCTTCGGTCACACGGACTTCTTCGATGCCGTTCTCGGGCGCGAGGAAGTTGAGCACATCGTTCACCAACTCTTCGGGTGCCGATGCGCCGGCAGTGACGCCGACGATGCCGTTCAGGTCGTGGGGCAACTCTGCCGCTGTGTTGATCCGCAGCACTCGATTGCATCCTGATTCCAGCGCCAACCGTTCGAGGGCTCGGGTGTTCGAGGAGTTGGGTGAACCGATCACGATGATGGCATCGCAGCGCGGAGCCATGGCCATCAGCGCACTTTGGCGGTTGGTGGTGGCAAAGCACAGGTCGCTGCGTCCCGGAGACCACACGCTGGGGAATCGCTCGCGGACAGCGACGGCGACAGAGGACCAATCCCGGTGGGAGAGCGTGGTTTGTGCGAGAAGGGCGAGTGGCTCGTCGAAGTGGGGAAGAGCGGCGACATCCTCTGGTGTCTCGACACGGCTGATCGATTCGGGGGCCACTGCCATGGTGCCCACCGCCTCTTCGTGACCTTCATGGCCGACGTAGATGATGCGGTAGCCCTTGGCCGAGCGAACCTTGACTTCGTGGTGCACCTTGGTGACCAGCGGACATACCGAATCCACCACGTAACTGCCCTTGCGGCGAGCCTCGGCGACTACGGCGGGGGGAGAGCCGTGTGCAGACAACATGATGGGTCGCCCATCGGGGACCTCTGACAGTTCGTCGACAAAGATCACGCCTTGTTCCTTGAAGCGGTCGACCACGATCTGGTTGTGAACGATCTCGTGGTAGCAGTACACGGGCGCCTCGAAGGTGCGTACCAGCCATGAGAGCGCCTTGATGGCCATTTCCACGCCGGCACAGAAACCTCGCGGGGCGGCGATCAGAACTTGGTCGACCTGCGTCATCGGTACTCACGCTAGTTCCGAAGCGTCCAAGTAGCCTGAACGTGTGAGTGATTCGGTCGATGTCATGGACCTCTCGGCTCGCGTCACCGAGGTTCTCGGCGGCTCGCCGGGCGAACTGGCCGGCGTGCGCTCGGGAGACA
>JBILKS010000161.1:0-4139 GCA_044376595.1 Ilumatobacteraceae bacterium
GCTACCGCCAACTCAGAGATGCGATGCGAGCCGGCTGAGTGCCGTCGCCACTTCTCCCGACTCCAACGCACGCAACAACACACCGGTATGACCCGTGGCCTTCAGCTTTCCCTGCATGTAGGCGACGTTTGGATCCATTGTCACGTCGGTTGCCGCAATCGTGATCACCACATCGGCGTCGTCGGGCCCGTCGACAACTTCTTCTTTCTTGGACTTTGCGATGCGGTACTGAACGGTCATGGCAGACGCTCCAGGGGTTGATGCAGTTCGACGCCCAGTGGCAGACCGTTGCGCACTCCGGCGAACAGGTCGTCTTCGAGAGTTCCCGGAGCAGGGCCGTCAACAATGCTGCGCGCCAGTACCCAGTCCTCCCACGGGTACACCTCGGCCAACTCTTCGTCGGTGAGGCCGAACCAGAACGGCTCGTTGGGGTCGATTTGTGTGGCGTGTGCGAGCAACGCTCCGGTACGCGCCGGGTAGTACTGCGCGATCTCCACGCGTGACGTGATGCGGAAATCGTGGTTGGCACGCTCGAGCCATTTTTCGTCGAACGGAGATTCGCCACGCAGACGCAACATGCCTTCGTGCAGTGCAACGAGACGCGACTTCGACCAAATGGTGTAGTACATCTTGGCCGGTTGCCACACCGGCCCGGCCTCGGGGTACCACATGGGATCGCCGGCACGCTGAAAAGCGAGCAAGGAAATGTCGTGCACCTTCACATGGTCGGGATGTGGATACATGGACTGATCGTCGTTGTAGGTGATGATCACCTGCGGACGCTCTTTTCGGATGATTTCGACCAGCCGACCGGTTGACTCGTCGTTGGGAGCCATGTGGAAACACAACGGGTTGTTGTTGGCATCGCTGCCGAGCATGCCCGAATCCCTGTACCCCAGCATGTGAACGGCGCTGAATCCAATGATGCGCGCCGATTCGGCGAGTTCGTTCGGTCGCATCTCGGCCAGCAACTCGCGTTCACGGTCTTTGTCGACATCGTGGAAGGGCTGGCCGGGCTCTTTCAGCGAGGGGTTGTTGACGTCACCTTCTTCGCCTCCGGTGCAACACACAAGCACCGTACGAACTCCCTGGTCGCGATACTTCGCCATGGTGGGAGCACCTTTGGAGGCTTCGTCGTCGGGGTGTGCGTGCACCGTGAGAATGCAGAGTGGCTCGCGGCTCATTGCGGTGCAGGCTAGTGCCACCCGTAATAAGGTCGCAGTATGCGTCGTAGCAAACTTGCGGTTCTTTCGTGTGCACTTGCCCTGGCGGCCCCCATCGCTCTGTCCGCCTGCTCCACCGACGACGGACGTGACATGAAACTCCCGAACGACGCACAGATCGCATCGTCACAAACCACGGCGCCCCCCACCACCCTCGCAGGCGCCACTGTCGACACAAACCTGGACGACACCAGCTCCGACATCGTGTTGACGCTCGTCGCACCGTGGGAAGACGGCGCAACCATCGGTGAGCCGTACAAGTGTGGTGGGCCCGCAGATTCTCCCGCCGTGTCGTGGTCGAACATCCCCGCGGGCACCGCCTCGCTCGCCTTGGTGCTGCTCGACGAGGATTCACCCGACACAGTGCACTGGGTGGTGGCCAACATTCCCGCTGACTCCGCGGGCTTGCCAGCCGGATCAGTGGGCGAAGGAACCGCTCAGGCCCTGAACTCGCAGGGAGAAGTGGGCTTCTTCGGTCCCTGCCCTCCCGCGGGCAAGACACATGAGTACTCACTCACGCTCTATGCGCTCGACCAGGTGTTGGAGTTGGCCGACGGCGACGAGGGTGTCGGGATGCAGGATGCCATTTATGCCGCTGCGGTCGAGGCCGCAGCGGTCACGTTCAACGCGTGAAACCCGTGCAAAACTAAGGGCATCGACCGTTCGCTTGCCTCCCTGCCTGTCGGCGTCTGCGAGACCGACCCCGACGGACGCCTCGTTGCAGCCAACGATGCCTTTCGTTCCTTGGTACTCGGGGGCGCACCCTTGGTGGCCGGATCAGCACCGTGGGTGAACGCCGCCCCTGCCGAACGCGCCGCTGCCGAACGCGCATGGGTCGATACGCGCACGAACGGCTCCCCGTTTTCGCACGAGTTTGGATTGCTCGCCGATGATGGCTCGCACCGCTGGGTGGCCATTCATCTCGAGCCTGTGCGAGATGCGAGCGGCGTTCTCACCGGCTACGTGGGTACCGCCCACGATTACACCGACGTGGTGTCACGACGCACATTGTCGGAACAACTTGTTGGGCTGCTCGACGTCAGCTCCGATGCAGTGTTGGTCTTTGATCGCGCCGGACGGTTGCTGTTCTGCAACGACGGTGCCAAGGCCTTGGTGGGCGTGTCGGATGCCGATGTCCACGACGGTAACGACACCGTTGCCGACACCTTTCTCCGCGCCATACGCGACCAGGTTCCCCGCGAAGTGTTGAACCCGTCGCCATCCGCGCCCAACAGCCCGGCGGAGAACAAGTGGGAAGGTGAGTTGGGCTTTCGCAGTCCCGACGGCATCGTGCGCACACTCGCGCTCACCCTCCAGGTGGTGCGCGATGCCAGCGGCGTGGTGCAACATTTCAGCGCCATCGCCCGCGATGTCACCGAAACCAAGCAGTTGCAAGACGAACTGATCCGCCAGGCAACCCATGACGCCCTCACCGGCCTACCCAACCGCGTACTTTTCCTGCGCAAACTGGCCGAGGCACTCGACCGCAACCGCACCATCAAGTCGGGCAGCACGGTTCTCTTCGTCGACCTCGACAAGTTGAAGATGGTCAACGACACCATCGGCCACGGGGTGGGTGACGTGTTGCTGTCGAACATTGCCAAGCGCCTGGTGAACGCAACGCGCCCTTCCGACATCGTGGCGCGCATCGGCGGCGACGAGTTCGTCATTCTCTGCGACGGCGTCACCGACGAACACATTGCCCACGACATTGCCGAGCGCATTCTCCACGCGGTCACCGGTCAAATGGTGTTGCAGGGCACCGAGATCTACACCAGCGCCAGCATCGGCATCGCCATGTCGACCCAACAGATGCTCGAGGAACTGTCTCCCGCGGATGCCGCACAGGCACTGTTGAACAACGCCGACACCGCCATGTATCGCGCCAAGCAGCGGGGCCGGGCCCGAGCAGAGATGTACAGCGAGGCAATGCGTGCCGATGCCCGCGACCGCCTCTCACTCACCAACGCCCTTGAGCGCGCTCTTGCCTCCAATCAGATGCGCCTCGTGTACCAACAAATCATCTCGGCGCACACGGGCCGAGCGGCGGGCGTGGAGGCCTACCTGCGCTGGGATCACCCGGAACGCGGGGAACTCACTCCCCCCACTTTCATTCCCCTTGCCGAAGAATCGGGCATGATCGGGCCACTCGGTGATTTCGTCATTGCCCGTGCCTGCGCGGATCTGCGTCACTGGATCGACTCCGACGTGGTGGATCGCTCGTTCGCCTTGCACCTCAACATCTCGTCAAAACAACTCACCGACGCAACTTTCGTCGATCGCACGCTCGGCGCCATTCGCGACGCGCGCATCGAGCCGATGCAGGTGTACTTCGAGGTCACCGAGGCCACCATGCTCGACGACAATCCGGGAATTCTGCGCAGCATCAACACACTGAAGCGTGCAGGGATTCGTATTGCCATCGACGATTTCGGCAGTGGCTTCTCTTCGTTGTCGTCTTTGCGCAACTTCCCCGCAGACGTCTTGAAGCTCGACGGATCATTGGTGCGCGACCTTGGCCAACAGGGCCACGACGACCCCATCGTGCGCTCGATCATCCAACTCGCACACTCACTCGACATGACAGTGGTTGCCGAATGGGTGAGCACCGAAGAGCAAGCCAAGCGGCTGCGTGTTCTTGGTTGTGACTACCTGCAGGGCAACCGCATCGGCGAGGCCGTGCGCCCGGAAGACATCGTGCGCGACCTCGTTCGCGTTCGTTAGCCGGCGGGAACCGCACCCGGCGCCGGACCGGTGCCGTTGAAGTAGTCGATCACCGACTGCGAAGCGCCACCCAACTTCACCACGGCCATGCCTGCCTCGGTGTCTTGGTACACCTCGAGCGGATACGAAGCAATGGAACCGTCGGCGGCGGGCTTCATTCGCTTCATGAACGTGGGGATGTCGAGCGAGGGA
>JBILKS010000162.1:0-4138 GCA_044376595.1 Ilumatobacteraceae bacterium
CGTCGGCCGACAACTGCTTGACGGCATCGGGCATGGGCATCGACAGTGCGATCTTCGGAGCGTTCTGCAACAAGTTGCTCGACGGCAAGGTGAGCTTGGGAACCTTGGGCGTCCAAGCGATGCTGCTTGGAGCCTTGAGTGCCCATGCGAACTGACCACCATCGAAGCCGATGTCGGAGTTGGGGAACCTGAACGACGGGAAGTCGCCGAGGAGCAGGACTCCGGCTGAGCTGAAGGTCATCGATGCCGACACACTGGCGTCGAACAGCGAGAAGGTTCCCGACAGGGTTGCCGATGCCTTCTCGGTGCTGGTCTTCGGCGGAATCTTCAGTGCGAAGGTGGGAGCCAACAGCTTGATGTCGGTGGCAAAGGCAAGATCATTGAACTTTGCTGTGAACGAAAAGCCACTGGCGTCGAGATTGCCCGCAATGGTGGCGCTGTTCAGACCAGAGATACCCAGATCGAATCCGAGAGTTCCCCCGACGCTGAAGGTGACCGCACAACTGGTGGCTGCTGCCGGACAGGTGAGTGCCGCCTTGGCGCTGACCGCCGAGACGCTGAGTCCGCTGACCGGCTTCCACGTTGCATCGGAGGAAAGATCCACCGTCAACGTTCTGCCCTGGGCATTGCGTACGAACGATCCGGAGGCCTTGCCGAGATTCAGCGATTCGCCACCGTTGACGGCGAACGAAGGACTCGTTGCGCCAACCGAAACAGCAACCGAGAAGTCGGTGGCCGAGTTGTAGGTGAGCGAACCGGCTACAGCGAGGACCGTGGAGTCAGGCAACGTGACATCGACACCACCCGTACCGGCGAACTTGACTGGTCCACCGGCGGTTGTGTTGCCGAACGTGAAGTCGAGCGACGTCATCTTCACCGTGTTGGTGAGAGCGATGGGCTTCTTCACCTTGCCCGCCAGCGAGTACTGGTAGCCGGCGGTGCTGGATGCACGACCGATCGAGCCGGAAGCATCGATGACATCGCTGGCAAGGCCAGCGGCAAGGCTGAATTTGCCGGTGGCAAAGTCAACATCACCTTCGAGTGAGATGTCGGAAACTCCCTGCAACGTGGATGTTGCGAAGTCCGTCATTTCCTTGGGCAACGCGATGGCTGCATTCAGGCGCGGAACCTTCGGTGTCAGGGTGACTGCCTTGATGTTCGGCAGCGACGGCACCTTGGGTGTGATCGAGATCGGGCCGGAAGCCCAGCTCAACTGACCGGGCTTGAAGCTCGGTCCGCTTGCACCGAATGGTGCGATCTCCGGAAGATCAGCTGTGAGCAACACGCCCTCCTTGGAGAACGTGGCCGATGCAGTGACCGTCTTTTCGAATGCAGTCATCGAACCCGCCAGGGTGACGGTGGATGCGACGCCGGCAGTGCCGACACCTGTGGACTGCACCTTCAGTGAAGCGGAGGTGATCTCCAAACCGGAGACCACGGGGATCTTCGCGAGGCTTGCCTCGAACGACGCCGTCTTCTTGGTCACGTCGTACTTGCCGGCAAGTTTGCCGGTGGTCGTTGTGCTGCCGAGTGTGATGGCGGCGTCGGAACTGAGGTCGATGACAATGTCACAAGCGGTGGCGTTAGCCGCACACGTTGCGCTGGCCGTCATGGTGGGTGCCACCAGCTTGAGACCCGAGAACGGTGTGACGTCACCACCAACCACGGCGACGTTCATCGCCTTGGCGCCCGCGGTGACGGCATACGAGCCCGAGGCGCTGGCCAGCGGAATCGTGATGTCTTTCGCAGGTGTCCACTTTCCGTTGGCCGTTGTGGCCTTGACAGCGAGCGAGTGATTGTTGGCATCGGTGTAGCTGAGATCAGCCGACACGTTGAGTGCTGCATCGCCCTCGCCGATCGACATCGAACCACTACCGCTGACCACACCGGATTCGTTGTATGCAGCGGACAAGCCGGTGAGCACAACGTTCTTGGTGAGAGTCAACGGTCCTTCGAGCGAACCAGCAAGGTTGACCGCTGCGGCACCCGCGGGGTCGGTCTTGCGGACCGAACCGGTGAAGCTGATGGTCGAACCAAACAGATCGAGTGCGTTGGTGAGCGATGCCTCGAGTGCGTACGTACCGTTGGTGGCGATTGCACCGTAGATACGTCCGGTCGGCGTCTTGCCGTTCTTCTCGGGTGCGGTTGCCGTGGCATCGAGGCTGATGAACTTGCCACCAGTTGCATCGACGCTGAAGGTCAGGGTTGCGCTGGGCACCCAACCGCCGGGGAGCTTGAGGAACGGCATCGAACCGGAGACGATCTCACCCTCGAAGGCGCCGATCGAGACCGATGCACGCGAGAACGGGATGAAGAGACCGACGGGGTCGGTGCCGCCAATGGCGAACTGTGGCGAACCCCAGTCGGCCGGGCCGGTGAAACGAGCCGAACGAATGTTGAGACCTGCCGCAGAAATGGTTCCCGATGCACCCGACACCGTGAGGTATCCGGCCAGAGAGAATCCTGCGTTGGTGAACGAGACCTTCGAGGCCTCGTTGCAGGTTGCGGCATTGACAGCGAACTGTGTGAGGTCGATGTTGCCGAGACCAATGGCGCTGAGCGTGGCCGACAACTTGGATGTCGACTTTGTGGTGACTGCTTCAACGAAGTCACACAGCGGTGTCGGCGCACCCGACGGGGCCAGTTGGAGAACGACGATGTCGGTTGCCGAGGCTCCCGATGCATCGGTGGCCGTCACCAACAAGGTGGCGGTACCGGAAACTCCGGTTGCCGCAACGGTGAGGGCCGCGGTGTTGGCGTTGCTCAAGGTGAGCGCCGTTCCCGACACCTGGGTCCATGCGTACGAGATGGTTCCCGTTCCGCTTGCCGTTGCATTCAACGTGAGGCTCTGAGCCGTGTCGACGACGATGGGGCCGTCACCCTGGGTGATGGTTGCCGCAACGGCGGGTGTTCCGCCAGAGCCAACAACGATCGACACGATGCTGGAACCAACCTGGCCCCGAGCATCGGTTGCGACAACGCGCAACGACAGCGTCACGTTTGCCGCGGGTGCGGTGAAGGTGACCGTGGCAGCGTTGGTGGTGACACCGCTCAGTACCGAAGTTGCCGGTCCTGCAGCCTGTGACCAGGCGTAGGAAACAGCGCCCGATCCAGCCGCGGCGGCAGTGAGGGAAACGCTGGCACCTTGGGCGACCGTGGTGCTGGCACCGAACACGTTGGCGTTCACCGACACGGTGGTGTCGGACGACGTGGTGTACGAGGCATCACCGGTTCCGGTGGTGGGTGCCGTGTTGGCAAACGAACGGGTGGACGAGACGCCCTGCTTGGGAACTCGACGAAGAATCGACGAACCGCTTCCACTGGTGGCCTTGCCGGTGGGGCCCTCGATCGACACGATCGGAAGCACCTTGACGGCAGCGCGAGCCGTGGCGGACGATCCACCTTCGGTTGCGGTCACCTCGAAGAGCAACGTGGTGTCGGACTTCACCACCGGGGCGATCACCGATGCGGTAGGACCGTTGGGGGCCTCGTTGGTTGCCCACTTGGCAACCGGCGTGACGCCCTTGCACTCGCCGTTCGACGCCTTGACTTCGGCGTCGGTGGTGCAGAGCTGCTTCCACGCGAACACAGCTCCACTTCCGTTGCCTTCTGTGGTCAACAGGATGGTGGAGGGAACGCGATTGCCCTTCACGTCGACGAGTTGATCGACGACGGATTCGGGACCCTTGACCGAGAACGACAGATTCGGACGCAACTCAACGGGCAACTTCGACACGCGAGCCGTGGTGGTTCCACGCTGGGTGCCCACCAGGGATGCGGCCTGCAGCGTGATGTTCTTTGCGGTCTTGTTGGTGGAGTCGTAGCCCACGCTCACCGAAGGCGTTTCTTCGCCGATCTTGAGAGCTGCAGTGCGTGAACACACGGTGAACCCGGCGGACAACGCCGAACCGATGCGTGCGCACTTCCAGCCGTCACCCTCGACAGAGGTGATGCGACCCGACTTGATGCCGGGAACCACGATGACCTGCGAGTTCGCATCGGCGTTGCCACCGTTGCGCACCGACAGTGTTGCCACCGCGTTGCCACCGGGGCGCGGGCCCGCGGGAGCGATGAACGACGGCACCAGATCAGCAGTGAACTCGACGATCGACACGGTCATACCGAAACGAGCGACTGG
>JBILKS010000163.1:0-4135 GCA_044376595.1 Ilumatobacteraceae bacterium
TACATCCGCGATGCCGGCGATCACATCGCCATCGGCGCCATGACCCGCCACATGGACGTGGAGAAGTCGCCGTTGTTGATTCAGCACATTCCGTTGCTGGCCCATGCCGCAAGCCACGTGGGTGACCCCCAGGTGCGTCACCGCGGCACCATCGGTGGATCCATCGCCCACGCCGACTCGGCCAGCGACCTGCCCGCCACGACACTTGCACTCGGTGCCACCTACGTGGTGCAGGGCGCCAATGGGACCCGTGAGATTCCCGCCAGCGAGTTCTACCTCGGCTTCCTCGAGTCGGCATTGCAGCCCGACGAGATCCTCACCGAGATCCGCGTGCCCAAGATCACCGGAGCGGGCTGGAGCTTCCAGAAGTTCAATCGTCGTGCCCAAGATTGGGCCATCGTCGGTGTCGCCGCATGGCGTGGCGCCAACGGTTCGGGTGTTGCACTGGTCAACATGGGCTCCACGCCCATCCTTGCCAGCAGCGTGTCGTCGGCTCTCGCTTCGGGTGCATCGGTTGCCGATGCCGCCGAACTGGCCGCCGCCGAAGCCGAGCCACAGTCCGACCTGAACGCAAGCGCCGAGTACCGCACGCACCTCGCCAAGGTCTTGGTGCGTCGGGCCCTCGAAGAATCCACCAAATAACCGACGTGAACACGCGGCACCTGCGGGTGGCCGCACTCATCGTCTACGCGATCGCCTTCGTGTGGGCCGGCTTCTCGTACGGCTTGCCCACCGATCGCATTGCGGTGCTGTCGTGGGTGCTGGGCGGATTCGTTGCGGGCAACATGGGCCGCCCCCGGCGGGCCCAGTTGTCCATGATGCGCGACTTCAGCATCTTCGTGGCGATGTGGTTCGCCTACGACTACAGCCGTGGCCTGGCCGACCAGATCGGTTTTCCGGTGAACTATCGCATTCCCCGCAACGCCGACCGTTTGCTGTTCCTCGGCACGGATCCGAACGTGTGGATTCAGGACAAGTTCTACGAAGCCACGAGCGTGCGCTGGTACGACGTTGCCGGTTCGTTGATCTACTTCACGCATTTCTGCGTTCCCATGGGCCTGGCAGTGGGGTTGTGGATCAAGAACCGCACGCGCTGGGTGCATTACATCCGCCGACTCGCCACCGTGTTGTTCCTCGGGGTTGCCACGTTCGTGGTGTTTCCCGCAGCACCGCCGTGGATGGCCGCCCGCGACGGTTATCTCGAGCCACTCGCCCGACCCACCGTGCGTGGTTGGCAGCATCTCGGCCTCGGCACCGTGTCACAGGTGATCGAACGTGGCCGCGAAGTGGTGAATCCCGTGGCCGCCGTGCCCAGTTTGCACGTGGCCTTTTCGCTGATCGTGGTGTTGTTCTTCGTGCGCCAGATGCCCAAGTGGCTTCGGCCCGTGGTGGTGCTGTTCCCGACATCGATGCTGCTCACCCTTGTCTACTTCGGTGAGCACTACGTGTTCGACGGGCTGTTGGGCGTGGCCTACGTGTTGATCGCGTTCAGGTTCTGGGATCGCTACGAAGCCGGCAACCCTTGGCGCGGCTTCGCGCGATTTGCTCGTCAGGCCTGAAACTGCACTGCGGCGCGTTCGGCGATGTGCGGACCCAACACCGTCTTGCGCACGTTGTCGTGCACGGGATGATCGTTGTAGATCTTCCAGTCGGCTTGGTTGTCGAACTGGGCGACGATGGCAAAGTCGAAGTTGCCAGTGGACACACCGGCGTCCGAGCCGAAGATGTACGAACGAATCTGCGGAATCGCCGCGGGAAGACCCGCAAGCGCCGCACGAATATTGTCGAGATCGGCTGGCATTGTCTCCGGCTTCCATCTGAACTGCACGGTATGCACGAACATGTTCGGCCTCACTGCAATCCGGCGTACTGGCCGCCGTCGATGTTGAGGTGTGCGCCGGTGATGTAGCGGGCCTGCTGGCTGGCGAAGAACGCCACCGCTTCGCCGAAGTCACCAGCATCGCCGATGAAGCCGGCGGGAATACCCATGGCGATGGCGTCGGGTGCCTCGCCCGACACGGTTCGGATGCGATCCGTGAGATGGATGCCCGGCTGCACCGAGTTCACGGTGATGCCCATGGCCGCCACGTCGCGGGCCAGAGATTTGAGATAGCCAGTGACACCGGCGCGCGCCGTGTTCGACAGCGCGAGATATGCAATGGGCTGCTTCACGGAAATCGAGGTGATGGCAACAATCCGACCCCAACCCTGTTCGCGCATGTGCGGCAGCGCCACCTGGCACATGCCGATCACCGACAACAGGCTCTGCTCCAATGCCGCCGGATACATCTCGATGGGTGTGTCGATGGCGGTACCCGGAGGTGGTCCACCGCCGTTGGTGACGAGAATGTCGACACCACCCAGCCGTGCAATGCCATCGGCGACAAATGTCATGGCGCCTTCGTGCGTGGCCACGTCGTGTTGTACTCCGATGCATCCGTGACCAACGCTTTTCACCGCGGCATCGAGACGTGCCGCATCACGACCACAAATCACGACCCGTGCCCCGTTTGCCGCAAGCGACTTGGCACTGGCCAAACCCAAACCTGCAGTTCCGGCGGCAACTATTGCTCGTTTTCCTTCGATGCCAAGATCCATGCGCAGACCTTAGTTAGGCTGGCCCTCAACTAGGGGTGAGACCATGGAAAATCCGGCGATCAATCCGCGTCATCTCGACGCCATCGCCGACGCTGATCCGTATCCGTATTGGTACGACGACGCCGACGAACCCGAATCCAACCCAACGCTCGTGCGAACCGAGAGTTGCGACCTCCTCATCGTGGGAGGTGGTTACACCGGTCTGTGGACGGCCATCATTGCCAAAGAGCGCGACCCGTCGCGCGACATCATCTTGATCGATGCCCACGAAGTGGGTTCGGCCGCCAGTGGGCGCAACGGCGGTTTCATGGATTCGTCGATCACGCACGGCATCGCCAACGCCCAGCAACGCTTCCCCAACGAGGTTGCAGTACTCGAAGAACTCGGGCTCCAGAATCTGAACGACATCGAGTCGGCCATTCGTCGGTACAACATCGATTGCGACTACGAGCGCACAGGAACCATCGACGTGGCCACCACTGCTCACTCCACCAACTACCTCAGCGAGATGCGCGAAGACTTCCAGCAGTTGCGCTCGCTCGGCCAGAACGTGGAATGGCTCGACAAAGACGCGCTGCAGGCACAGGTTCACTCCCCCACGTACACGGGTGGCCTGTGGCGCAAGGATCGCGCCGCGTTGGTCGATCCCGCTCGCTTGGTGTGGGGCCTGAAGCGTGCCGCAGAATCGTTGGGCGTGCGCATCTACGAAGATGCCAAGGCCACCAGCCTGGAAAAAGACGGCGTGGGTGTTCTGGTGACCACGCCTCTCGGTCGTGTCCGTGCCGGCAAGGTTGCCCTGTGCACCAACGCCTTCAAGCCGCTGCTCAAGCGTCTCGGTCACTACATCGCACCGGTGTACGACTACTGCATGGTCACCGAGCCGCTGACTCCTGCACAACTCGAGTCGATTGGTTGGAAGAATCGTCAGGGCATCTCCGACATTCCCAATCAGTTCCACTACTACCGACTCACCGAGGACAACCGCATTCTGTGGGGCGGCTACGACGCCGTGTACTACTTCCGCGGGCGAATGAACACCGAGCTCGAGTCGCGTCCCGAATCGTGGGCCAAGTTGTCGCAGCATTTCTTCGAGACGTTCCCGCAACTCGAGGGCGTGCGCTTCAGCCACATGTGGGGTGGCGCCATCGACACCTGCACCCGCTTCAGCGTGTTCTGGGGTCGGGCAATGGGCGGACGCGTGGTCTACGCACTCGGATACACAGGCCTCGGTACGGCCTCCACGCGCTTCGGCGCCGAAGTGATGCTGGACCTGCTCGATGGTCGGCGCAGCAAGGCCACCTCCACCAAGTTCGTGCAGGACCGCCCCGTTCCCTTCCCGCCCGAACCATTCCGATTCATCGGCATCCAGGCCACACGCTGGTCACTCGACCACGAAGACAAGACCGGCAAGCGCAATCTCTGGCTGCGCGGTCTCGACCGATTCGGTCTTGGGTTCGATACGTAACGTTTTGATCCGTAGGCTTCCCCCGTGGCGTATCTGAGTGGAATCCCCGAGTCACCCGAGGCGGTGCGTGAC
>JBILKS010000001.1:0-35453 GCA_044376595.1 Ilumatobacteraceae bacterium
CCATCGTTCCAATGTTCACGTGAGGCTTCGTACGCTCAAACTTTGCCTTAGACATATCTGATTACTCCAATTGCTAAAAAGTGACTGCTATGAGGTGGACTGCTTGACGGTGGTAATTACGGGATGACATTGGTAGCGGCGATCGGGATCGAACCGATGACCTTCCGATTATGAGCCGGATGCTCTGACCAACTGAGCTACGCCGCCATGGTCGAGCCTGGCGGAGCCCTCTGTGGGAATCGAACCCACGACCTTTTCCTTACCATGGAAACGCTCTGCCGACTGAGCTAAGAGGGCGTGACCCAGGCGAACCTGAGTCGGGTGGTGATGCTATCGGCGCATTTTCCGAGTACTTCACCCAGTTCCACCGACTTTCACTTTGCCGACAGGTAGTTTCGGGACATGTCCGTGTCAGCCGGCTCCTCCCCGAGCGTCTTCGTGCGCCAGGCCACGGTGGCCGATGCCCCTGCCATTGCCGCGATTTACAACCACGAAGTCGAGCACACCACGTCCACCTTTGATCTGGTTCCACGGTCCCTCGCAGAGCAAGAAGCATGGATTTCCGCTCGGAGCGGGGCCTTCAGCGCCATCGTCGCGGTCAACCCGGAGGGCGAAGTCCTGGGCTTCGGGGCCCTCTCGCCCTACAAGGAACGGGCGGCCTATCGAACATCGGTCGAGGATTCCGTCTACGTGGATCGATCCCTTGCACGACGCGGAATCGGACGCCTGATCCTGGGACATCTGCTGGATGTGGCTGGAAATTCAGGTTTTCATGCTGTTTTTGCCCGAATCGAGGCCTCTGGCGCCGCATCCCGAGCTCTCCACGAGGCATGCGGATTTCGGCTGGTGGGGGTGGAGACCGAAGTGGGCCGCAAATTCAACCGCTGGCTCGACGTGGCCGTGATGGAGTGCCTCCTTCATCAACGGCAAGAACATCAACGGCAAGAACTTCAGCGATAAGAACATCGCCGACAAGAACTTCGGCAACAAAAAGAAACGACCCCGTCTCAGTCACCTGAGGCGGAGTCGTTTCCGGGTTGGGCTGTAACCACGGCTTTCACCGTGTGTACTCACGACTTGCGTCGTGCGTGGGCCGGGAAGGATTTGAACCTCCGTAGGCAATGCCGGCAGATTTACAGTCTGCTCCCTTTGGCCGCTCGGGCACCGACCCCTATGGATGGGCAAGGCTAACTGGCTGGCTAGCGTTTCCCTCATGCCCTCTTTCGATGTCATCTCCGAAGTGGATCGCCAGGAACTGCGCAACGCCGTCGACCAGGCCCAGCGGGAAATGGCCAACCGGTTCGACTTCAAGAACACCAACTCCTCCATCGAGCAGAACGAGCTGGTGATCACCATCAAGACCATCAGCGAGGAAAAGGCCCGTGCCGTACGGGTGCTTCTGGAGGAGAAGTTCGTGAAGCGGGGCATGTCCCTGAAGGGCATCGACTGGGGCAAGTTCGAGCAGGCCTCGGGAGACACCGTCCGCCAGGTGGTGACGGTCAAGGTGGGAATCGGCTCCGACAAGGCTCGAGAGATCAACAAACTGATCAAGGAAAAGGGCCCCAAAGGCGTATCCAGCCAAACCCAGGGCGAACAGATCCGCGTCACCGGGAAAAAGCGTGATGATCTTCAGGCAATCATCACGTTGCTGAAGAGCGAAGATCTGGGTGTTCCGCTGCAGTTCGAGAACTTCCGCGACTGAAAACCCCCGCCGCCAGAAGATCAGTCCCAGAGGATCAGTCTTCGGCGTGCTCTGCAGCCTTGTGCTGCAACTCGGTCACCACACTGGCATCGGCGAGGGTGGTGGTGTCCCCCAGATTGCGACCCTCAGCCACGTCCCGCAACAGGCGCCGCATGATCTTTCCGCTGCGTGTCTTCGGAAGATCGGGAGTGAAGTAAACGGTCTTGGGTTTGGCGATGGCGCCGATTTCTTTTGCCACGTGATTGCGGAGATCGGCTTCGTTCGCCTCCGCCCCGCCACGCAACGTGACATAGGCAATGATCGCCTGACCGGTGGTGGCATCGTTCGCCCCCACCACTGCTGCTTCGGCAACGCTGGGATGCGACACCAACGCCGATTCCACCTCGGTCGTGGAGATGCGGTGACCCGACACGTTCATCACGTCGTCAACACGACCCAGCAACCAGAGGTAACCGTCGTCGTCGAGCTTTGCGCCGTCGCCGGCGAAGTAACGACCGGGAAAACGGCTCCAGTACGTTTCGCGATAACGCTCGGGGTCACCCCAGATTCCCCGCAACATTCCGGGCCATGGATGCGTCAACGTGAGATAGCCGCCGCCATGTGTGACCACTGCACCGTTCTCGTCGACCACTTCGGCTCCGACACCGGGAATCGGGAAGGTGGCGGATCCGGGTTTTGTGGTGGTGGCGCCGGGCAGCGGACTGATCATGATTCCACCCGTTTCGGTTTGCCACCACGTATCGACGATCGGACACTGCGACCGTCCGATGTGTTCGTGGTACCACATCCACGCTTCAGGGTTGATCGGCTCTCCCACACTTCCGATCACCCGCAGCGATGACAGATCGTGCTTGGCCGGCTCTTGATCGCCCCACTTCATGAACGTTCGAATGGCAGTTGGCGCGGTGTAGAAGATGGTCACCTTGTACTTCTCGATGATGCTCCACAAACGATCATTCCCCGGGAAGTTGGGAACACCCTCGTAGATCACCTGCGTGGCGCCGTTGGCCAACGGTCCGTAGACGATGTACGAATGACCGGTGACCCAACCGACATCTGCGGTGCACCAATACACGTCGGTCTCTGGATGGAGATCGAAGACATACTTGTGTGTGTACGCCACATGGGTCAGATAGCCACCCGTGGTGTGCATGATGCCCTTGGGTCTGCCGGTTGTGCCGCTGGTGTACAAGAGAAACAACAACTGCTCGGAGTCCATCGGCTCGGCCGGACACACGTCATCGGCTTGCGCCATGAGCTCGTGATACCAGTGATCCCGCCCGTCGACCATGTTGATGTCGTTGCCACCGCGCCGCACCACCACCACGTGTTCGATCGAATGCGTGTTGGCCACTGCTTCGTCGGCTTGGGGTTTGAGTGCAAACACTTCACCGCGACGATGGCCACCATCGGCGGTGATCAACACCTTTGCCTCGGCATCGTTGATGCGATCTGCAAGCGCCTGCGAACTGAAGCCACCGAACACCACTGAGTGCACCGCTCCGATGCGGGCGCAGGCGAGCATCGCCACCACGGCTTCGGGAATCATCGGGAGATAGATGTTGACACGGTCACCTTTGGCGACACCCAGGTTCTTCAGAGCATTCGAGAAACGCTGCACTTCGGCAAGCAAGTCGGCGTAGGTGATGGTGCGCTGGTCGCCCGGTTCACCCTCCCAATGGATGGCCACCTTGTCTCCCCTGCCGGCCTCGACGTGACGATCCAGACAGTTGTGGGCAACATTGAGTTGACCACCGACGAACCAGCGACTGAACGGCAGATTCCATTCGCACACGGTGTCCCACGGCGACGACCACGACACCAATTCATCGGCTTGACGGGCCCAGAACGCTTCATAATCAACAGCGGCCTCGTCGTAGAGGTGCGTCCCGACAACGAGCGCATGACGCTTGAAATCTGCAGAGGGCGGAAAGGTGCGTTGCTCGAGAAGAAGATCTGAGATCGTGTCGTCGGACATGGCATCACCATAGTTCCACCAATTCGATGCCCGTCCATGACGATTGTCGGCTGTCTCGTGCTTCACACCTGCAAGTCGACGGAGTACATTTGGTCCATGCCAAAGGCAGCATCGAAGCGCGTATCGAAGAAGTTGTCCGGAGCCAAGACACCTCCCGGAAGCACGACACAGAAGAAAACACAGACCAAGACACAGACCAAGACACAGACGAAGCCGCGCAAGAAGTCGTCTCCTGGCCGTACCTCCAGGAACGTCGTCAATATCGACGGTCGTGATCGGCGTCCTTGGGCACTCGCCAGCAAGGAACGGCTCCTCGAAGCCGCAACCGAAGAAATTGCTGCAGTTGGATTCGAACGGGCGCGCCTCGCAGAAATCGCCCAACGTGCCGACATGACCCCCGGGTCGGTGTACACATGGTTCGCCAACAAAGAAGAGCTCTTCCGGGCGGCCCTTGAATCCGCCTTGGCCGCTCAGTTGCACAGCAACATCACGTTTCTCGAAAGCGCAAACCTCGACTCGTCGGCATGGATGATGAAGCTTGCGCTGACCGTTCCGCGCAATGCGGGCGATTCGGGGCCCACTTCCGCACAGCAACTCTTGGTCGAGGCGTACTACGCGTCATGGCGTGATCCATCTGCACGGGAAATGCTCGAACCGCGCATCCACGAGCACTATGCGATGTACCGCAAGATCGTCGCAGACGCCCAAGCCGAATCCTCCATAGACAAGGATCTCGACACGCATCTTCTTGCAACTCTGCTTCTCGCAATACCGCTCGGAATGGCATTGGCCAACATGGCTGGCCTTGACCGTCCCGACGACGCAGCGTGGATCGAAGTGGCGGGCCGCTTCGACAAGGCAATGCGTCCCGTCAAGAAGCGTTGACGGCGTCGACCTTCCAGGTCAGGACGTCGAACGAACCCAAGCCATCGGGGTCGACCAGCGCTTCGGCTTCACTCACGCGGGATCGCATTTTCATGGCCGCCACATCGGGTCGTGCAGCAGCAGCCTCCCAAGCCCGCTTGCCTTCCTCGACGAGTTCGTCGATACCCCACAGTTGGAGAAACTGCCGCTGGGTGCGGACGTTGTGAGGTTCCCTCACCACCGCAAGTTGATCGATCATCACCTGCGTCGTGATGTCTTGTGCTCCGGGATTCGCCAAGTAATGGCCGCCGCGTTCGTGACCGACATAGGTACGCAGCCACTGGCGCCACGGATGTGCAGCCGCCATCGCCGTGAGCGGCCAGCAGTAATCGATAGCCACCACGTAGCCCCGTTCGAGAGTGTCGAGGGCAGTGGACAACCACTCTTGTGCCCCCCTCTGCAGGGGAAGACGGGACCCGTGTTGTGCCGTGGTCGGAAAGAACGACGGCAGCGAGTCCGACGTGGAAGGTCGCAACACTTCGGTGCAACGGTCGTCTTCGGCAGTCACCCATGCTTCACGCCACCCATGATCGAAGACCATCAGGTCGAACACGAGATTGTCGAGCAGTTCATTGGCAAGCACGACGCCGGTGAACCGACCATCTGGCATCTCGGCAAGCGATTCGACCCACTCGGGGTGTTTGGCTCGTTGGGCTGCTGAAATCTCCACCGCGACATATCGCCACGAAGTTGCACAGCGGGGCTGCGCTGCCGCGATCGTTCTGGCCAAGGTTCCGGGCCCTGCACCTGCTTCGATCACCGTGAAGTCGGCGGGTTGGCCGAGTTCGTCCCACCACGCATCGAGTGCACGTGCCACGACTGCACCGAACAAGGGGCCCACCTCCGGAGAGGTGAGAAAGTCTCCACGACGCCCCGCCGAGCCGTGCGATGCATAGAAGCCGTTTTCTCCGTAGAGCGCGAGCTCCATGAAGCGGCGAAAGGGAACACTTCCACCTTCGGCACGAATGGCCGCGAGGATGTGATCAGCCGCCGACGGCACCGGAAATGGCGGTGCTCGCGAAAGTGGCGAGATCACCGAAATGCAATGCCACACCCGGCAGCACGCCAAGCGCCAACGTGGCGAGGCCGGTAATGCCGAGCGCCAACACCAATGGTGCGGGTGTGTTGATCGGAGCGGTGTCGCCGTCGGGCACCGGACGCATCCAGATTTCACGCATGACGTTGCCGTAGTAACCGAATGCGATCACCGAGTTCACGGCACCCACCACCGCAATGGCGTATCCCCAGCCGGTACCGGCATCGAGCACTGCCTGGAATGCGGCAAACTTGCCGATCCAACCACCAAGCGGAGGAATACCAGCGAGCGAACCGAGGAAGATGGTCATCAGCGTGGCCAGGCCCGGCGCATAACTGAAGAGTCCGCCGAAAGAACTGATTTCACCGCTGCGGGTCTTGCGGGACACCGAAAGGATGATGGCGAACATGCCCAGGCTGGTTGCCGCGTACACGATGAGATACGTGACGACCGACCGCAACACCGCGGCCGATGCATCACCCTCTGCCGCAACGGCAAGCGGCATCAGAATGAAGCCGCCCTGACTGATCGAGGAGTAGGCCAACATGCGAACGATGTTCGTTTGGCGCAGAGCAACCACATTTCCCACCGTCATGGTGAGAACGGCGAGTACCCAGATGAGCGGCTGCCACACGTCGGAAGCCGAAGGCACTGCCACGTACAACACCGTGACCAACGCAACGAAACCGGCGGCCTTCGATGCCACCGAAAGGAATGCGGTGACGGGAGTGGGAGCACCCTGATAGGTGTCGGGTGCCCAGGTGTGGAAGGGAACCGCCGACACCTTGAACGCAAAACCCACGACGATGAACACCACGGCGAGGATGCGCACAGCAGTGAGGTCACCGGTGATCTCGCTGGCAAGGCCCGAGAGAAGGGTGGAGTTGGTCACGCCGTACAACAACGACATGCCGTAGAGCATCACTGCCGATGCAAAAACGCCGAGAAGGAAGTACTTCACACCGGCTTCGTTGCTCTTCAGGTCTCGCTTACGCCAGGCGGCAAGCATGTAGGCCGGAATCGAGAGGAACTCGAGGGCAACGAACATGGAGATCAGATCGCGACTCGATGTCATCATCACCATGCCGGTGATGCTGGTGAGCATGAGCACCCAGTACTCACCCTTGTAGTAGTCGCCCTCTTCGATATAGGTGGTGGACAAGAGAACCACGACGTAACCGACGAGAAGGAAGAGACCCTTCATGATCAAACTGAAGTCGTCGATGACGTAACGGCCGTCGAACATCGACCGCACACCGGCATCATCGAGTGCGAGTGTCAGAACCGGAATGAATGCTCCGAGCAGGGTGAAGCCTGTGAGGCTGGCCAAGAGCCACTTGCTGCGCTCGGCCAGGAAGAGATCCGCCAACAAGACGACACAGATGCCGCATGCAAGAACGATCTCCGGGGCGAGGGCGTGGTAGTCGACAATCGGCGCCACCCAGTCGGCCGCTGCAAGAAGCGAGGACAACACGGATCAGCCTCCGATGTTCGTGAGAATCGAGGCAACAGCCGGGTCGATGACCTTGAACAACAAGTTCGGCACGACACCGAAAAGAAGAATCGCTGCCAAGAGCGGTGTCCAGGCAATCCACTCGAACATCGTGACGTCGTGGATCTCTTCAGTGTCGTGGCCGTGACCGTCACTGTGGCCGTGATCATGGCCGTGATCATGGCCGGCACCATGGCCGGCAGCGTGGCCGTCGTTCTTCGGCTCACCGAACGCCGTGCGCTGATAGAGCCACAAGAGATAGGCGGCGGCAAGCACGGTTCCCATGGCTGCGATCACCATGTACACACGGAAGAGCTCCTCAGAGAGGCCATCGGCCGGGTTGTAGGCCGAAAGGATTGCGGGGAACTCACCCCAGAACCCGGCTAGTCCGGGCAGACCGAGCGATGCCATGGCACAAAAGCCGAGGATCCAACCCATCTTGGGGATCTGCTTCAACATGCCACTGAGCTTGGCGATCTCCAAGGTGTGGTAGCGCTCTTTCACGCTTCCGGCAATGAAGAACAACATGCCGGTGATCAGACCGTGAGCAACCATGCCGAACACTGCTGCGTTGATGCCGAAGGACGTGAGGGTGGAGATTCCCAACATCACAAAGCCCATGTGGGCTACCGATGAAAAAGCGATGAGTCGCTTCATGTCGGTCTGAGCGAGACAGCCGAGCGCACCGTAAATGATGCCAATGACTGCCAGCAGTCCGATCCACGGCGCCCATTCGATGGCCGCATCGGGAAGAACAGGAATCGCAATACGAACGAACCCGTAGGTGCCCAACTTCAACAAGATGGCGGCGAGGATCACAGAGCCCTGCGTGGGCGCCTGGGTATGGGCGTCGGGCAGCCACGTGTGGAACGGGAACATCGGCACCTTCACGGCGAAACCGATGAACATGCCCGCAAAGATCCACACCTGGGTGTTCTTGGCAATGGCGCCACCGTTCTCCACCAGATACGGAATCGCAAAGCTCTCGGCACCGGTCTTGAAGAAGAGTGCGAGGAAGGCCACCAGCATGAGAGCTGAACCGAACATCGTGTAGAGGAAGAACTTGAGCGATGCGTACTGGCGGTTCTCGCCGCCCCACACGCCGATCATGAAGTACATCGGCAACAGCACCAACTCGAAGAACACGAAGAACAGCACCAGATCCTGGGCGATGAATGTTCCGGCCATACCGGTCTGCAACACGAGCATGAGGATGAAGAACGCCTTCGGATTGCCCGGCGACGGAACATGGTTCCAGCTGTAGATCATCACGAGAACCGTGATGACCATCGAGAGGAAGTAGAGCGGCAAACTGATGCCGTCGATTCCGATGTAGTAGGTGCTCTTGATGACCGAGATCCAGTTGGTCTCCGCCACGAATTGCATGTCTCCAGCACGGTCGTAGTTGAACTGTGTCAGCGTGTACACGCCGACACCGAGTGTTGCCACGGCGGTGATCAGTGCCACTGCCTTGTTCAACTGCTCTTCCGCTTTGGGGATGAACAGCATCACCAGCACACCGGCTAGCGGTAGGAAGGTGCCGACGCTGAGCACCCAGTTGGCGTCACGGAGTTGTTCCATGCCGAATTGCTCCTCAGGTGTTGATGATGATTAGGACGAGACCTGCAACTGCCGCAGCAGCGAAGAGCAGAGCCCCGTATTGGTTGACCTTGCCGGACTGCACCGGACGCAGAGCGCCTCCGGTGCCCCGGGCGAGAGTGCCCGATCCGTTGACCGCCCCGTCGACCACACGCTGGTCGACGTTGCGATACACCCAGCCGGCCACCTTGCGGGTGACCAGGCCGAAACCGTTGACGATGCCGTCGAGAATGTTCTGGTTGATCCAGTAGGCCGCCTTGGCGATCGGGTGAGCGATGCCATGAACGATGACCTTTTCATAGAGAGCATCGAGGTAGTACTTGTTGACCAGGAAGGTGTAACCGCCGGCCAGCAATTTGTTCCGCTTGGTGAGGCCCACGAGCGCACCAGTCTTCTTGGTGTACAACTGAACGCTCACCAGCCAACTGATCACGATTCCGGCGAACACGATGGCCAACGACAGTGCCGCCTTCGACCACTTGAAGGGTGCGTGCTTCAACTGTGGTGCGTAACACACGCCGGCCTCGGGAGTTTTCTTGCCGCACGGCGAGTCGTACTTGCCCCCAGCCTGCAACGCCGCCGCAGGCACCACGTACTTCGCATGGCCGGCAGCTCCGTGGTCCATGTCTTCGACGACGACGCCCCGTGGTTCGACCCACTTCTTCATGTTCTCCCAACGCTCACCGAAAGGCGTTGCGTTGAGCAGACCAGCGCCGATGGCCAGCGTGGCGAGGATCACCAACGGCACCGTGATGAGCGCATTGCTCTCGTGCGGTCCGTGCGATGCGTGTGCGTCATGACCGTGGTCATCGTGACCGTGGTCATCATGGCCGTGCGCATCATCGCCGTGATCATCATGCTCTTCGTCGTGATGCTCACCGGCCGCGGCGCCGCGTGGGCTGCCGAAGAAAGTGAGGTACGTCGCGCGGGTCATGTACGCAGCAGTCATGAAGGCGCCGACCAGGCCCACGATCATGAACGCGTTGTATCCGGCGTAGCCAACGTTGTCGATGATTTCGTCTTTCGAGAAGAAGCCCGACAGGGGGAACACACCGCACAGCGCAAGAGTCGAGATGACCCAAGTGACGAAAGTGATCGGCATGAACTTGCGCAGGCCGCCCATGTCCTTCTTCATGTCGAAAGAGTGATGTGAGCCGCTGTGGCTCACCGAACCGGCGCCGAGGAACAGGCATGCCTTGAAGAACGCGTGGGTAAAGATGTGGAAGACGGCTGGCAGCCACGCTCCGGCGCCCAGGCCCATCATCATGTAACCCAACTGGCTCACCGTTGAGTACGCGAGGACCTTCTTGATGTCGTTCTGAACGAAAGCCAGGGCCGCAGCAATCACGATAGTGATGCCGCCAATCAGCGTGATCATGTTCATGCCCGAGCCGTAGATGTTCATGCCCTCGAAAAACACGGGGTAGAGACGAGCCACCAGGAACACGCCTGCCACAACCATGGTGGACGAGTGCAGAAGCGAACTGACAGGAGTGGGCCCGGCCATGGCATCGGGCAACCACGTGTGCAAGGGGAACTGGCCGCTCTTGCCGATGCAGGCGATGAACAACGCCACTGCGCCCATCGTGATGGCCGTGCTGCTGGGGTTGCCGCTCAGCGCCCACGCCGACAGGCCCCGAATGCTGAAGCCGGACACACCCAGGTGCTCTTGCGTCCAGGAGTTGGCACTGAAGAACAGAATGCTGGTTCCGACCAAGAGGCCGATGTCGCCGGTACGCGTGGTGAAGAAGGCCTTGAGTGCGGCACGGCTGTTGGCGCCGTCTTCCCACCAGTGACCGATCAGCATGAACGAGCAGAGGCCCATGATTTCCCAGCCAAGAATCAACTGGATCATGTTGTCGGCGATGACCATGTTCATCATGCCGGCCGAGAACAACGTGAGTGACGCGAAGAAGTGCGTGTAGCGACGGTCACCGCGCAGGTACTCGAGCGAATAAATCTGCACGAGCGACGAGATGAACGCAACCACCACGAGAACCGTCAAGGCAAGACCGTCGATGTGCTGGCCAATGGTGAAGGAGAAACCGCCGCTGTCCCACCATGTCCACGACTTGATCACCGGGTCGATGAACTGCTCTTCACCGGCACCGTTGACCCGCTGGATCCACTGATAGCCGGCTCCGCCGGCCATCACCAGCGAGGCAAGCATGGAGAGAACGCCGAACTCGCTTCCCTTCATGGGCATCTTCTTCCCGAAGAAGATGATGAGGGCGAATGCAACCGCCGGAACGATGGGAATGATCCAGACGTGTTCCAGGAACCAGCCGGATTTCAGGGCCTCAGCGGCCACTTCAGATGCAGCAAACATCGTTAACCCTTCATCTCCGACAGTTCGTCAAGCGCAATCGAACGACGATTGCGGTAGACGAGGAGCACCAACGCCAGACCCACGCCCACTTCCGCAGCGGCCACGGCGATGATGTACAACGCAAAAACATGCCCATCGACGCTGCCGTTGCGCAGCGCAAAAGCGAGAAGGTTGATGTTGACCGAGTTCAAGATGAGCTCGATCGACATGAGAACCATCACGGCGTTGCGACGGGCGATGACTCCATAGACACCGATGCAGAACAACACGGCACCGAGGAGGAGGAACTGGTTCACCAACATGTCTCAGTCCTTCCTTGCCAGAACGATGGCTCCGATGACGGCAACCAAGAGAACGAATGACAGTGCCCAGAACGGCAACAGGTACGGGCCGAAGATCTCGTCGGAAATCTGCTGGGTGTTCACGACGGCCGCATCGGTGGGCAGCTCTTCGTCACCAAAACCCGAGATCAAGGCAATGACCATGACGGTCAACAACAGGCCGGCGGCCGGAAGACCGAGGTACCACGTGGAGTTGTTCAGTTCCTTTTCTTGGCCCAACTGCGCGCGGGTGAGCATGGTTCCGAAGAGGAACAACACCATCACGGCTCCGACATAGACGAGGATCTGGGTGATCGCCACGAACTCGGCGGCGAGGATGATGTACTGCGCCGCGGCGCCCGTGAGCACCAACACCAACCACAGTGCGGCGTGCACCACGTTCTTCACGGTGACCACGCGCACGGCACCAAAGACCATGATGAGAGCAACGATCCCGAAGGCGATGTTCTGGGCAACCATTACTTCTTGCCCTTCTTCTCTGCACCGGCTTCGAGCTCGGGGGCTTCGGGCACCGTCTCCATCCACTCGCCCAACTTGGCTTTGTCGTGAAGAAGATCGGCAATGCGCGGTTCGGAGTATTCGTATTCGGGGCTCCAGAACAGCGCGTCGAACGGGCACACTTCGACGCAGATTCCGCAATACATGCAGAGTGCGTAGTCGATGTCGAATCGATCGAGTTTGTTGACTTGGCGCGGCTTGCCTCCGGCGCGGCGGGGCGGTGCCAGTTCCTTGTGTCCCTCGATGTAGATGCACCAATCAGGACACGAACGCGCACAGAGCATGCACGACGTGCAGTTTCCCTCGTGGAGAGCGATGACACCGCGCGCACGAATCGGCGGTGCTTCTTTTTCGTGGGGGTATTGAACGGTGTTGGCACCCTTTGTGATGGTTTCCACCATCGTGTTGAGGGTGACACCGAGACCCTTGAAGAGACCGGGAACCTTCGCCATCAGAACGCCACCTTCAGAACAGCCGTCACCATGATGTTGACGAGCGAGACGGGGATCAGGAACTTCCACGCGAAGCGCTGGAGTTGGTCTTCACGGAAACGGGGGAAGCTGAAACGCACCCACATGCTGAGGAACACCAGCAACATCATCTTCGTGAACATGATCAGCGGGCCGACCACATTCATCCAGTTGTCGATGTCGCCGATGGAGTCCCATCCGAACCATGCAAACGGAACTCCCCAACCGCCCAGGAACAACACCGATGCGATGAGAGCGAAAACTCCGGCCGTGGCAAACTCGGCGATGAAGAAGATGAGGAATCGGAAACCCGAGTACTCGGTCATGTAGCCCGACACCAGTTCCGATTCCGCGATGGGCATGTCGAACGGTGTCTGGGTGAGTTCGGCCTGTACCGCGATCATGAAGACCGCGAAACCAACGAACTGAGTGAGGATGTAGGGATTGCCCAGACCGTTCCAGCCGAACATCTCGCCGGCATTCTGCGCAACGACAATCTGCTGGAGGTTCATGGTTCCGGCCTGGATCACCACGCCGACAACTGCAAGAACCATGGGCAACTCGTAGGCGATCAGCTGACCGGCTGCGCGCAAACCACCGAGCAACGAGTACTTGTTGGCACTGGCCCAACCCGCAATCAAGATGCCGAGCACCGAGACCGACGAGACTGCCAACGCATAGAACACACCGGCCTCGAAGTCGGTGAACCACGCGTCGGGCCCGAAGGGCACGACCGCCACCAGGAGGAACGTGCTGGTGAGAACGACAAGTGGTGCGATCTTGAAGATGAACTTGTCGGCACGCTCCGGGTAGAGGTCTTCTTTCTGAAGCCACTTGCCGACTTCGGCAAACAACTGCATCGATCCGTATGGGCCGGCTTCCATCGGGCCGAGGCGACTCTGCATGAACGACATCATCTTGAAGAGGAAGACGTACACGATGGTTCCCGCGGGCAGGAGAACGGCAACGATGCCACCCAGCACGCGGAAAAGTGACTGAGCCCAATAGGGCATGCTTGCGAGTAACGCGATCATCAGCGGTCAATGTCTCCGAGAATGAAGTACAGCGAAGCCAGAATGGTGATGATGTCGGGCACGTACACGCCCTTCAGCAACCACGGCACGATGGAAATGTTGTTGAAACTGGCCGAACGGATCTTGACGCGGAAGGGGCCGAGATCGCCCTTCGAGACCACGTAGTAACCCATCTCGCCGAGAGGATTTTCTGTTGCCACCCAGGCTTCGCCCTCGGGCACCTTGATGATGCGCGGCACCTTGGTCATGACAGGCCCCGACGGAATCGAGTCGAGAAGTCGCTCAACGATGTACGTGGACTCGCGAGTCTCCTGGAGACGCACCCAACAACGCGCATACGAGTCGCCGTCGAGGTGCGTCCACACCTTCCAGTCGACCTTGTCCCATGCCATCGGCAGTTTTTGATCGCGACGGAGATCCCAGTCGACGCCGCTGGCACGCAGGTTGGCTCCGGACATTCCGTACTGCAGCGCAATGTCGCGAGGGATCACACCGATACCGCGTGTTCGTGACTCGAAGATCTCGTTGCCGAACAACAGTCCTTCGATTTCGTCGCAGAACTTGCGCATCTTCTTCATCACGGCGCGCGTCTCGTCGATCCAACCGGCGGGCAGATCGTCCTTCAGTCCGCCAATGCGGTCGAAGTTCGGGTGGAAGCGACCACCCGTGGCGCTTTCGATGAGGTTGAGAACGTATTCGCGATCGCGGAATGCGAAGAAGACCGGTGTGACTGCTCCCAGCTGCACGCCGAGGTCACCGAGGAACAACGACACGTTTGCGATGCGCGAAAGCTCGAAGAGGATGGTGCGAATCCACTGCGCACGGGGCGGGGCTTCGATCTCCATCAGTTGCTCTGCGGCAAGGATGAAGGGAACCTCGTTGGCGAAGCTTCCCAGCCAGTCGATGCGGTTGACCAAGGCCGTCACCTGCGGGAAAGTGCGCACTTCCGTGAGCTTTTCGTATCCACGGTGCATGTAACCGGCCGAAGGCTCGGCCCAGATCACTTGCTCGCCGTCGAGACGCGCAATGATCCGCAGTGTGCCGTGCGTGGCCGGATGCTGCGGACCGATGTTGAGCGTCATTCCCTCGGTTTCGAGTTCCACGTTGACGCGGGCATCAGCGGCCTGCGATGCGATGTAGGCCAACTGTTGGCGATCACTCTGCGGGCTGTTCTGCCTGCCGCCGTCGAGCATTGTCATTCTGATGCTCCTTCGCCCTCATCGTCGCCACCAGGCAACGGTTCTACATCGACGATGCCCGGCCATGGCTTGACCATGCGTGCGAGCAACGGGAAATCCTTTCGCAACGGGTAGCCCTCGAAGTCGGAGGGAAGATACATGTTGCGAAGATCGGGGTGGCCGGCGAAGGTGATGCCGAACATTTCGTGGGCCTCACGTTCGTGCCAGTTGGCTCCGGCAAAAACACCGGTCCACGAATCCACCGTCCAGGTGTCTTCGGGAACGTCGGCTTTCAAGGTGATTCCTTGGTGGGTGCGATGGTTGACCAAACGGGCAAAAACCTGAACCCGAGTTGCACCGCCTGCGTAGCCCTGACGAATAGTCATGTCGATGGGGGCTTTTTCCACGGTGGGGTCTTCTTCGCCCTTCCCGTACGGAGAGGGCATCCAATCGATGGCCGAAAGGAACGAGAAATAGTCGAAGCCGAGTTTGTCGCGCAGCGCAACGGCGGCATCGCGCCAGGCATCGGTGCGAACACGCACCCACGGATCTTGGCCGGGCTTTTCGAAGGTCTCTTCGACGAGATCTCCGAGTACAGCGGTGATGTCAGCGAGCGACGACAACTGGTTCGCCCTTTCGCTCGGCTTGTTGTGCCGCGTCGGCACCTTGCGACATGGCGACGTAACCCTCACCGCGCCAACGTGCCCCCATGTCTTCGTTCTTGATGCGCTGTTGCAACAAGACGATGCCCTCAAGCAGAGCCTCGGGCCGAGGTGGGCACCCGGGCACGTACACATCCACGGGAATGATCTGGTCGACACCCTTGGTGACGGAGTAGCTGTCCCAATACGGACCGCCACAGTTTGCGCAGCTTCCCATGGAGATCACGTACTTCGGTTCGGGCATCTGCTCGTAGAGGCGCTTGATAGCAGGAGCCATCTTGTCTGTCACTGTTCCGGAAATGACGACGAGGTCAGCCTGACGGGGACTGGCCGGCAACGGAATCACGCCGAGGCGCATCACGTCGTAGCGAGGAGAACCGAATGCCGCACCCATTTCGATGGCGCAACAGGCCAATCCCCACTGATACACCCACAAGCTGTACGAGCGTCCAAGATTGAAAAGTGAAGTCAGCGGCTTGGGCAACCGACCACGATCTACGAGTCCCATAAATCTTTCTCTCTCGACCTTTTCTCTGCGTCTTCTCTACGACCCACACGGATGTGCGGGGCTACACCCAACGCAGGACGCGCTTGCGCCATGCATAGACAAGGCCGAGCAACAGCACGGCCACGAATATTCCCATTTCAACGAGACCAAAAGTCCCGTAACGCTCGAGCTGTGTGGCCCACGGGAAGAGGAACACCGCTTCGACATCGAACACCACGAACAACAGGGCAAACACGTAATAGCGAATCTGGCTCTGCGACCAGCCCTCGCCCACCGGATCCACGCCACTTTCGTAGGCCATCGACTTCTCGCGCGATGGCTTGACCGGACGCACGAGAGAGGCCACCCACAAAAGGAGACCGGCGAGGAGTAATGCTGCGAGGCCGAACCAGACAACCGTCAGGTATGACCGTAAGAAGGGGGACATCGCCCTCGAAACTACTACTTGGGCCCTGAAAATCAGGAAATCAAGTCGCGTGTTCGAAGAACCAATCCACCAGCGTGGCTGCGTGCGCGGCCGATGTGTGGGCGCGCTTTTCAGTCTCGGCGCACAACTCCTGGGGCGAGATTCCGACCTTGTGAAGTTCGTCGGCACCCGGCCCCGACGACCAGCGTTCGATGATCTGTGGGGTCACTTCAGGATGGAACTGCACCCCGAAACTGCGACCAAGACGGAACACCTGGACCCCCACGGGACTTGTTGCCAAGATCTCGGCCTCTTCTGGGGGAAGGCAACGGTCGTAATGCCACTGCAACCACACGGCATCGTCCACAGCAGGAAGTGTGACCTGCGTCACAGTCCAATCGATGGAAAACCACCCGATCTCTGGTTTTTCGGCCCTTTTCACCTCCCCGCCCAGCGCATGGGCGAGAATCTGACCGCCAAAACAGATGCCGAACACGGGGATCCCCGCCTGGTGGGCAGCCCGCAAAAGGGCGGCCTCGGCCTCCACCAGGTGTGCGATGTCGGGCCAATACACCGACCAATCCGATCCGAGAGGCACCACCACAGCAACATCGGAGCTGAGTTGTGGCCACTCGAGGGCGTCCTCGCGGGCCCATTGCTCGCAGACGAAGCCACGCTCGCGCAACAACCGCCCAACGACTCCCCCGTCGTTGTCACCCCGGTTGGCAATCAGCACTGCGCGCACAGGGGTACCGTAGGTCACACATGGGCGAACCCACAATCAGCCGTGACGAGATTCTCAGCGCCCGCCAAGCCGGTGCGGCATACGTCAAGCACACGCCCGTCACCGAATCGGCCACCCTCACTGCCATGTGCGGTGGAAACGTTGTCGTGAAGGCCGAGAGCCTTCAACGCACAGGTTCGTTCAAGATTCGCGGCGCGATGAACAAGTTGTCCACCCTGCGCAACGATCCCGCGAGCGATCTCACGAAGGGTGTGGTGGCCGGAAGTGCCGGAAACCACGCCCAGGCGCTGGCGTTCGCCGCACAAGTCAACGGGGTTCCGTGCGAAATCTTCGTGCCCGCCGGCGCATCACTCTCGAAGATCGCCGCATGCCGTTCGTATGGTGCCACCATCTCCGAAGGTGGCGACTCACTCGACAACGCAGTTGCTCGTGCACAAGAACGCGCTGCTGACACCGGCATGAACTTCTGCCACCCCTACGACGACCCCGCCGTTGTTGCCGGGCAGGCAACCCTCGGCCTCGAACTTCTCGAGGACATTGCCGACCTGCGATGCGTGATCATCCCGCTGGGTGGAGGCGGACTCGCGGGAGGCACGGCCATAGCCCTGAAACAACACGATCCATCGATCACGGTGATCGGCGTCCAAGTGGAAGCGTGCGCACCGTACGCCCACGTTCCGGCACCCGAAGGGCCGGTGGTCACATTGGCCGACGGTATCGCCGTGAAGCGACCCGGCGTCATCACTCGTCCAATCATCGAGAAGTGGCTGGATGATGTGGTGGTGGTGTCCGAAGACGATGTTGCCGATGCGATGGTCTTGCTGATGGAACGCGGCAAACTCCTGGTCGAAGGCGCTGGCGCGGTCGGCGCATCGGCATTGATGAGAGGTGTCGTCAAGCCGTCGGCGTTGGGGACCACCTGCGTGGTGCTGTCCGGCGGCAACGTTGACCTCGGACTCGTTCCCGGCCTGGTACGGCGCCATGAGACAAAAGCGGGACGACGTCTTCTTCTCTTCGTTCGCATTTCCGACCGACCGGGAGGTCTTGCGCAACTACTCACCCTTCTCGCTTCCACCGGCGCGAATCTGATCGAGGTGGAACATGTGCGCGAAGGTGTCGATCTCCACGTACGCGAGACCGGTGTTCAGATCGTTCTCGAAACACGTGGCGCAGACCACGCTGATTCAGTGATCGAGGTTGTCCGCACGGCCGGCTACGACGTCGACGAACTCAGCCACTGACGGCCCGCCTTCGGGCGGGTCAGCGGGCGAATTCGATGACGTTGCGGGTGGCATCAAGCAGCCAACCCGGAACGATTCCCACCACAAGGGTGAATACTGCAGCCGCAGTGACGGTGACTCCGGTGAGGAAAGGTACGTGCGGTGCCGCCGGACCACCATCCGAGTCGTCCATCCACACGCTGACCATGATGCGCAGGTAGAGGAACGCTCCGATGACCGATGCCACCATGGCGATGATCGCGATGGCGTAACTCTCGACAACGACAGCCGACTGGATCACTCCGAACTTGGCCACGAAACCGGACGTGAGCGGCACGCCTGCTTGTGCAAGAAGGAAGAGTGTCATGGCAAGTGCAAGTGCCGGACGTTGGCGCCCGAGACCACGGAAATCGTCGAGTGCAGTGGAACCATCGCCCTTGCCGGAGACCAACCCCACCACGGCGAAGGTGCCGACAACGAGGACCGAGTAGAGCAAGAGATACGTCATCGAAGCCGCAATGCCGTCGCTCGCATCGGTCTTTCCCGTGTGCGCAGCGGCTTCGATGCCCAGGATGATGAATCCGGCGTGGCTGATCGACGAGTAGGCCAGCATGCGCTTCACATTGGTCTGGACCACGGCGAGAAGTGAACCAACCACCAAGCTGAGCACCGCCATCACCCAGATCACCGGACGCCAGTCGTCGACGCGGCTCTGGAGTGCCGTCACCGTGATGCGCAAGAGCGCCGCGAATGCCGCCGTCTTGCCGGCACTGGCCATGAAAGAGGTGACGGGAGTGGGTGCACCTTGGTACACGTCGGGTGTCCACACCTGGAACGGAACGGCGGCGACCTTGAATGCCAATCCCACCAGCAGCAGGCCGATTCCCACCAGCAACATGGTGTCGTTGCGCGGGAAAGCCTGGGACTCGGAGAGGTTCGTGGCGATCTCGGACAGGTTGGTGCTCTTGGTGGCGCCGTAGATCAATGCGATGCCGTAGAGGAAGAACGCGGAGGAGAAGCCACCAAGTATGAAGTACTTCAGGCCGGCCTCTTGGCTTTCGGTACGGCGACGGTTGCTTGCGGCAAGCACGTACAACGCCAGGCTCAGGGTTTCGAGACCGAGGAACAACACGATCAGATCGTTGGCCATCACCATGATCACGCCACCTATGGCGGCGGCGAGATAGAGCACGAACAGCTCCGGTCCGTCTTCGTTCTCGCGAACCAGATAGTCGCTCGTGGTGAAACTGACAAGCACGACCGCGACGCAAATGGTGATGATTCCGAGCAACGAGAAGTGGTCGATCGACAGCGCACCCCCCAGCGCCGTGTACGGCTTGCCATCGGAAATGTTGTCCCACACGAAGAAGCTGAGAACGATCGCGGTGCCGGCGGACGCGGCGCTGACGATGCCGTAGAGACCCTTCGGCCATTGTGGAGCCAACGATCCCGCCAACATCAAGAAACACGTGCCGGCCAAGAGAGCGAGAACCGGACTGAGGCTGAACCAAGGAATGGGCGGCCCGACGAGTGAATCAACAGCCAACATCATCAGCCCTCACTGTGCTCTTCTTTGGTTTCCGACGAATCGTGTTCGATCGGTGCCGGAGCTTGGTATTCGAACGTCTCACCCGTGCGCTCTTCCACATGGGTCACCAACGACTTCACGCTGGGTTCGATGCGCTCGAGCATGGGCTTGGGATAGATGCCCGTGAAGCCGATGGCTGCGATGAACGTGAGCAACAAGAGACCTTCACGCAACTTCAACTCAGGGAACGACGCATTTGCCTCGTCGGGTTCGCCGTGGAAGACGCGCTGGTAGGCCCACAAGAGATAGAGCGCGGCAAGGATCACTCCGGTGGCACCGATCACGACCCACCACCTGGCGGTGTCGAACGAACCGATGAGGATGAGGAACTCGCCCACGAAACCGTTGAGGCCCGGCACGCCGATGGACGACAACATCACCACCATGAAGGCCGCTGCAAAGATCGGAGCAACCGATTGCAGACCCTTCAGTTCGGCAATCTGACGTGTGTGACGGCGCTCGTAGATCATGCCCACCAAGAGGAACAGCGCTCCGGTGGAGATGCCGTGGTTCACCATCTGCATCACACCGCCGGTGATGGCCTGCGACGTGAAGGCGAAGGTTCCGAGGACGATGAACCCGAGGTGGGCAACCGATGAATACGCCACGAGGCGCTTCAGGTCCTTTTGCATCGTGGCCGCAATGGCTCCCCACAAGATTCCGATGACGGCGAGAGTGAGGAAGAGTGGCTGTGCCCACACCGCGGCCTCGGGAAAGAGGTACAAACCGAAGCGAAGAAAACCGTAGGTTCCCAACTTCAGAAGAACGCCGGCGAGAATCACCGAGCCACCGGTGGGGGCCTGTGTGTGAGCGTCGGGCAACCACGTATGCAAGGGGAACAACGGCACCTTGACTGCGAACGCAATGGCGAACGCGAAGAACAACCATCGCCCTGTACTTGTGGCGAATGAGGCTTCTTCGGCAAGTTTGACGAGATCGAAGGTGATGTATCCGAGGCTGTTCTTGGCAAGCACGGCTGTGGCAATGATTCCCACCAACATGAAAGCCGAGCCGAACATCGTGTACAGGAAGAACTTGGTGGCCGCGTAGACGCGCTGGTCGTATCCCCAACCGCCGATGAGGAAGTACATCGGCACGAGAACGATCTCGAAGAACACAAAGAACAAGAACAGGTCAAGGCTGACAAAACTGCCCATGACGCCGGCCTCGAGAATCAACATCCAACCCAGGTAGCGCTTGTGATCGTGATGCGGATCGATGCCGACGATCACAAGTGGGAACAGCAAGCCGGTGAGCACCACCAAGAAGAGCGAAATTCCGTCGACACCAAGATGCCAACCGATTCCCCAGTCACGGATCCACGGATGTTGCGACACGAACTGGAACCCAGCGTCGTGACTGTCGAACGAGGACAGGAGCCAAATGCTGAGACCTGCAGTGACGACACTTGCCACGATGGCAATGATCTTGGTGATCTCCGGCCGCCGATTGCTCGACGTCACGGTGAGAATGCCGCCGATGAGCGGCACAACGATCAGTGCGGTGAGAATCGGGAACGCGACGGTTCCGCCGCCACTTGCTGCGAACATCACGCCAACCCCCGAATCACGAACCACGCCAGCATGACGACGACTGCGATGCCGATGATCGCCGCGTATGCGCGAACGAAACCGCTCTGCACCCGTCGGGCGTTCCCGCTTGCCGTGCGCACCAAGACACCGGTTCCACGTACCGCACCGTCGATGACATTGGCATCAGCCCACGTGACGCCGTCGAATGCCTTGCGGCCCGGGCCTCCCATGAAATCCGAGACCGCTTTGTCGTAGCGCCAGCCATCGGCAAGCAGCTGTGGTTCGATGGGCGCGATCTTCTTCTTGGCGTACACGGTGTATGCCGCAAAGATGCCGGCGGCCGCCACCACGATTGCAACGCCCATCAACAGGTACTTGTTCTCGTAGGCCCACGTACCGGAGATGTGTGCTTCACCGTGTTCGACAACGGGCTCGAGCCATTTCTCGAGGAAATGCAGATCCTTCGTGAATGGCAACTGCAGGAGTCCGCCGAAAACGGAGAGAGCTGCCAGAACCACCAGCGGGAAAAGCATGATTTTCGGACTCTCGTGCGGCTTGAAGTCGCCGTGCGCGCCGTGCTCTTCGCTCTGATCCTTCCAGCGGGCATCGCCGAAGAAGACCATGATGACCTGTCGCGTCATGTAGAACGCCGTCAAGAGTGCAGTGACGAGACCAACCACGTACAGGGCCCGATTGTTGGCATAGACGTAGAGCAGGATCTCGTCTTTCGACCAGAATCCGGCGAAGGGCGGTACGCCGGCGATGGCCAACCAGCCGATGATGAATGTTCCGGCCGTGACGGGCATCAACACACGCAGAGCACCCATCTTGCGCATGTCCTGCTCGTGGTGCATACCGTGGATCACCGATCCCGAACCGAGGAACAAGAGAGCCTTGAAGAAGGCGTGGGTGATCATGTGGAAGATCGCCGCCACGTAGGCACCCGATCCGACGGCAAGGAACATGTAACCCAGTTGCGACACAGTGGAATACGCCAACACCTTCTTGATGTCGGTCTGCGCAACCGCGACGGTTGCGGCAAACAACGCGGTGGCTGCACCAACGACCGCAATGATCATCGGCGCCCAGTCGTACGCTTCGGCGATGACCGGGTTCATGCGGGTCATGAGGAACACGCCTGCAGTCACCATGGTGGCGGCGTGGATCAACGCCGACACCGGGGTGGGTCCCTCCATGGCGTCGGGCAACCAGAGATAGAGAGGCAGCTGTGCGCTCTTGCCGCACGCGCCGACGAACAACATGAGTGCCATTGCCGTGGCGGTCACATGACTGATTGCTCCGGCGTGCGCAGCCTCGTTGATTCCCACATACGAGAGTGTTCCCACCGCGCTGAAGGCCAGGAACATCGCCATCATCACGCCCCAGTCACCGACGCGATTGGTGACGAAGGCCTTCTTGCCGGCGGTCGCCGCGCTGTCGCGGGTGTGCCAGAAGGAGATGAGGAAGTACGAACAGGTACCGACGCCTTCCCAACCCAGGAAGGTGACCAAAAGGTTCTCACCCAACACCAACATCAACATGGAGAAGGCGAAGAGGTTGAGGTAGATGAAGAACTTCGAGAACTTCGGATCACCGTGCATGTAGCCGATGGCGTAGATGTGGATCAGTGTTCCGATGCCCGTGACGAACAACGCCATGGTGATCGACAGCGGGTCGGCGAGGAATGCCAACTTGACTTCCAACGATCCAACCGGAAGCCAGGTGAACAGATCAACGATCTGCGAACGCTCGTCACCACTCTTCGACAGCATGTCGAAAAAGGCCAGAGCGGTGACCACGAATGCTCCGCCGCACATGGCCGCGGCGAGCCAACCCGCCCTTGGCTCGCCCAAACGGCGACCAAAGACCACCAACAACAAGAATCCCGCGAGAGGCAGGGCAGGAATCAACCAGACGATGTCGAGCATTGCAGTTAACCCTTCAGATCCGCGAGGTCGTCGGCGCTGACCTGTTGACGGTTACGCATGATGGACACGATGATTCCGAGACCCACCACGACTTCGGCCGCGGCAACGACCATCACGAAGAAGACCGCCGTTTGGCCGTTGATGTCTGTGAGTTCGGTAGCCAGGGCCACGAACGAGAGGTTGACGGCATTCAGCATCAACTCGATGCACATGAACATCACGAGCGGGTTTCGCCGCACCATGACGCCGACCATGCCGATGGCGAAAAGCAACGCGGCGAGGATCAGGTACCACGTGGTGGTGGGGGCAACTGCGGCGGCAATCATGCGTCGACCTTTTCCGACTTGCGCTTGCGCGTGAGAACGACGGTTCCGACAACAGCAACGATCAACAGAACGGACGTCACCTCGAAAGCCACCACGTAGTCGCCGAATATCGAGCGAGCGATCTGGCGGATGTTGCCGTCGGGCTCATCGAGCGTCGCCCCGGCAATTCCCTCACCTCGAAACTTGAGCGTGTCGCGGCTGCTGACGATGGCGGTGGTGACGAGTGCGAGAACGCCGACGCCGAGAATGATGGCCAATGGGCGCTGTATTCCCAGTGGTTCGGTCTTCAGTTCCTCGGCTTTGTCGACGCCGAGAAGCATGATGACGAAGAGGAACAACACCACGATGGCACCGGCATAGACGATGACCTGCACCGCAGCGAGAAAATGGGCTTCCAACGACACGAAGATCACGGCGATACCGAACAAGGTGAGAACCAAGCTGAGTGCTGCGTGCACGGGATTGGAGCGCAGAATCACTCCGAGTGCCCCAGCCAGGATCATTCCGGCCGCGCAGACGAAAACAAAGAGTTCCATTACTTCGCGTCCCGCTCGCCCTGAACGGGCTCGGCTGCCCGAACTCCGTAACCCAACTCGCCGCTCCACGACACGACACCTTCGAAGTCGGCGTCTCCTGACGGCGCGGTGGCCCGCATCCAACCCGACGTGTGCTGATCTTCCCCCGGACGCCAGTCTTCCCACGGCAGATGCTGGGGCATGCCCTTGTCATCGACCAGGAGTTCATCCTTGGTGTAGATCGCATCCTTGCGATTGGTGAACGAAAACTCGAACAACTTGGTCTCTGTGATGGCCTCTGTGGGGCAGGCCTCGACACACATGTCGCAGTGGATGCAACGGAGGTAGTTGATCTCGTAGATGAACCCGAAGCGTTCTCCGGGCGACGTGGGATTCTGTGGATCGTTGTCCTTGCCACGAACGTAGATGCACTTGGCAGGGCACACACCGGCGCAGAGTTCGCATCCGATGCACTTCTCCATGCCGTCTTCGTAGCGATTCAACACGTGGCGGCCGTGCAGGCGTTCCGGCTTGGGAACCTTTGCATCACGCGATTCTTTCTTGCCCTTGCGGAAATAACGACCGCCCGAGTACTCGGTTGTGACGCGATTGCGCTTGCCGTGCTGACGCACGGTCACGAGAAAACCTCCGAGGTAACCCATTTAGAACGACACCCCCTCAGCCTCTCGATTCTTCGCACTCGCCCGGAAGGCCAGCTGCATCATGATGAAACATACGACGACGACAGCGAGCGACAGCGGAATGACGATCAACTGATCCCACCCCTTGTCGTCGGCGAGACGCTGCGCGGCCAGCAACATGAACCACCCGAGCGAAGCCGGAATGAGGAACTTCCAGCCGATGTCCATGAGCTGGTCGTAACGGAAACGGGGCAACGTGGCCCGGATCCAGACGTACACGTAGAGGAACACCAAGACCTTGAGCAGCAACCACACGGTTCCCTCGAGCCCGTTGGGGATGATGGGGATGTCGAGGGTGGTGTCGCCGATGCTGATGGGCTGCGGGCCACCGAAGAACAGCGTGACCATCACTGCCGACATGGTGACGACGTTCATGAACTCCGCCAAGAAGAACAGGGCGAAACGAATCGACGAGTATTCGGTGTTGAATCCACCAACAAGTTCCTGCTCGGCTTCGACGAGGTCAAAAGGTGGGCGATTGAGTTCGGCGGTGGCTGAAATCAGGAAGATGACGAAGGGCACCACTCCGGTGGCAACCACGCCCCACGAACCGATCGAGCCTTGTGAACCGACGATGCCGCTGGTCGACAGGGTTCCGGTGACCAGAATCACCGCTGCGAGCGACAATCCCAGCGCAGCCTCGTAGCTCACCATCTGGGCAGAAGCACGCACCGATCCGAGCAGCGGATACTTCGATCCACTGGACCATCCGGCAAGCATGATGCCGTACACGGCGATGGAGGAGATGGCCAACGCAAACAACACCCCGATGGGCGGGTCGGCCAACTGAACGCGTGTCTGGTGTCCGAACCAGGTGACGAATCCACCATTGCCGTCGCGGAAGTCGCCTCCGAGCGGAATGATCGAGAAGGCGAGGAACGCCGGGATCAGTGCGAGAAACGGTGCAAGGCGAAATACGAAACGATCCGCGCGCTCGGGGAGAAGGTCCTCTTTGAAGAACAACTTCGTTCCGTCGGCAAGTGTCTGGAGAATGCCCCACGGTCCGGCTTGGTTCGGCCCGAGACGGTTGTGCATACCGGCCACGGCCTTGCGCTCGAACCACACCATCAACATCGTTGCCAACAGCCCGATGACAAAGACCACCAGAACCTTGATCAAGACGATGAGGAGCGGCGTCCAGAGCAGATCGCCCTCGAGCAACGGATCAACGGCAAGGAAAGAGACGAGGGTGTTCATCAGATGTTCTCCACTCGGACGTCGGTGACGGCATCGCCGGAGACCAGCAGCTCACGCACGTCAGCTCCCGTTTGGTTGAACGGAATCCACGCGGTTCCCTTCGACACGCCGTCGTCGGCGCGCACCGGCAGGATGAGCGAGGTCCGCGTGGTGGACACGCGCACCTCCCGGCCCGCTGTGGCTCCGAGACGTTCGATGTCACGCGGGTTCAAGTGCACGGCAGTTCCGACACCCAACTGCGCGAGAGCCGGACTGTTGGCTGTACCCACAGCACGGTCGTACATCTTGCGCGAGACCACCAAACGAAAATCGTACGAGTTCCGATCGGGCGCAGTGACGCCTTGTGTCGTCATCGTCTCGACTGGAGTGACGGGATGCGCATCAGTGGCGAGATCCGTGAGTGAACCGATCTGAAGATCGCAGTCGAGTCGCATCGACAGTTCGGTTGCCACCATCCAGTCGGGTCGACTGGTACCGCGTGCAGTGACCTGCTGCGAAAGACAACTGATGCGACCCTCGATGTTCGTGGTGCTGCCCGTGCGCTCGGCGTATGCGGCAACCGGCAACACGATGTCGGCGATCGAGGACGACGCCGTGAGGAAGGTGTCGAGAGCAACGATGCTTCGAGCACCTGCCATGCCACGCCGTGCAAGATCGACATCGGGAACGTCGTTCACCGGATCGGCTCCCAGCAGAACCAGACACTCGATCTGACCGTCGGCGGCGGCCCGCAGAATCGACTGGGTGTCGGCGCCACTGGTGGGAGCAAGACCTGCGCTCAATGCGCCCCGCACGTTTCCGCGACGCAGAACAGGAAGGACGCGAAGCCCTGCCACACCGGCGGCGAGCGCGTTGTACGCCTGGGCGGTGAAGTCGGCTGACTCGGCGAGATTTGCCCGACCCAGCACGACGACGACATTGCCCTTGGCGAACTGCGCAGCGATCTCGGAGTCTCCGAGCGCACCGCGAACGGCGGCTGCCTGTGCGCCGGGCTCGAAAGGAATCGACTTCCACACGTACGGCGTCATGCCGCTGGACTTGGTGGAAAACTCGACGATGCGCACGCCGCGCTTCGTGGCGGCATCGCGCAAACGCAGGTACAGGACCGGCAGTTCTTCTTTCAGATCCGGGGCGAGCAACACGACCGTGGTGGCCGCGGCTGCGTCGTTGATGCTGGCCTGGGGCAAGCCGAATATCTCGGAGGACAACCCGTCATCAAGTTGCGCATCGCGTTGCGTGATACCGAGCGAATCGGCCAGACGTGCCCATGCACGAGCATCCTCGTTTGCCAGACGCGATCCACCGATGATCGCCACGCTGTCGACGCCGCGTGAGCTGATTGCGAGCCGAATCGAACGTGCGGCTGCTTCGAGCGCCGTGTTCCATGACGCCGGTTCGAGGCCATTGGCCGATTTCATCAGCGGTGTTTCGACACGCGCATCGGCATTGATGGATTCGAAGTTGAAGCGACCGCGATCACACAGCCAACCCCAGTTCACGTCGTCGTCGTCGATTCCCTGATAACGCAGCAACTGGTCACGGCTGGACTGCACCGAAGTGCGGCAACCAACGGCACAAGTGGTACAGGTGCTCTCCGACTCTTCGAGATCCCACGGACGGGCCTTGAATCGATAGGGCTTGGCCGTCAATGCACCAACAGGACAGATCTGCACGGTGTTGCCGGAGAAGTAGGACGAAAAGGGCTCGTCGGGAAAGGTGAGCACCTGTGTGTTGTTCCCCCGATGAGTGAACGAAATCAACGGATCACCCGCGACGTCACTGGCAAAGCGCGTGCAGCGATCACAGAGGATGCAACGCTCACGGTCGAGATACACCAAGTCGCTGATGGCGATGGGCTTTTCGTAGTGACGCTTCTCTTCGACATAGCGACTTTCGCCGGGACCGTGCGAGAACGCCTGATCTTGCAATGGGCATTCACCACCCTTGTCGCAGACCGGACAGTCGAGTGGGTGGTTGGCGAGAAGAAGTTCGAGGATGCCCTCTTGCGCTCTCTTGACCTGCTCGGTTTCCGTGCGCACGACCTGTCCGTCAGCCACCGGAGTCATGCACGACACCACCATCATCGGCCCACGTGGACCTTCGACCTCGACCAGACACTGGCGGCACATGCCGACTGCCTTCATGCGGGGGTGGTAGCAGAAGCGCGGAATGAAGTCACCGGACCGATCAGCGGCGGCGATGATGAGTTCGCCCTTGCGTGCATCCACCTGACGGCCGTTGATGCTGATGCTGACGGCGTTCGGATCGACGACGACCGGGGTCTCTTCCGGCGCGGACTCATCGTGCGAAGCGGTCTCGGATTCGGTGGTACTCATCATTCACCCCCTACGGCGGTGACAGGGATGCGATTGCGCTTGGTGACACGCGCCGCAAACTCTTCCGGGAACAGCGTGAGAGCGGAGTTGACCGGTGCGTAGGCAGACGGTCCGACGAAACAGATGGTTGTCATCTTGTACGGAAAAGGCACTGCAGACAATCCCAAACGTTCACTGGAGGCGTGTGGGAAATCACCGGGACAGATCGAGCTGCCCACTTCGACAAGCTGTTCGAGGTCGGCATCGGTGCCGTGTCCATCGACAATACGTGTGAGGATCCGCTCGAGCCACGTTCCGCCTTCGCGACACGGTGTGCACTTGCCGCACGATTCGTGCGCGTAGAACCGCGTGAGGGTGAGTGCCGCCGCGGGAATGTCGGTTGTTTCGTCCATCACCATGATGGCTCCCGATCCGAGCATCGATCCGGCCGGACCAACTTGGCTTCCTTCGAAAGGAAGATCGAGTTGGTCGGGCAGGAACCAAGGAGCCGAACCGCCGCCCGGAACGAACGCCTTCAGTTGGCGACCGTTGCGAATCCCCTGGCAGAACTCCTCACCGTAGAAGAGATCACGGAAGGTGGTGATGCCGTTGATGATCTCGTAGACGCCCGGACGATTCACGTGACCTGACACCGCAACCATGCGCGTACCGGGGGACGTCTTCGTACCGATCGCCGTGTAGGCCTCGGCCCCGTTGCGTGCGAGCCACGGCAGATTGGCCAGAGTCTCGACGTTGTTCACGATCGTGGGCTGACCGTACAGACCGATTGCAGCCGGGAAGTACGGGGGCTTCAAACGTGGCATTCCACGGTTGCCTTCGAGACTTTCGATCAAAGCAGTTTCTTCGCCCACCACATAGGCACCGGCTCCCCAATGCAACACGATGTCGACCGAGAATTGTGATCCGAGAATGTTCTTGCCCACGTAACCGGCGGCGTACGCCTCGTTCAGCGCCGCGGCAACGCGCTCTTGTGCAAGGGCCATCTCTCCCCGGATGTACAGGAAGCAACGCGACAGTCCGGCCGCGTAACAAGCGATCAAACAACCTTCGATCAACTGATGGGGATCGCGCTCCATGAGCAGACGGTCCTTGTAAGTGCCCGGTTCGCTTTCGTCGCCGTTGACCACGAGGTAGCGCGGATAGACACCCTGCGGCGTGAGACCCCATTTGGTTCCGGCAGGAAATCCTGCCCCGCCTCTTCCCAGCACTGTTGCATTCTTGACTTCTTCGTGAACGTCGGACGCGGGACGTGACAGGGCACTTCGCAAACCCGAATAACCATCGGTGGCGAGGTAACGGTCGAGCGTGTACGAGTCGGCGTACTCGAAACGCGACGTCACGATCCTCGGGCGATCACCGGCATAGAAGCCCGCCGCGTGTGCGTAAGAACCGGTCATAGTGCGGCCTTCCCATCCATCCATACGGGAGCGTCGGTGACGTCTTCGGGACGAACCGCACCCACTGCCCGATCCGCCGGGATGTGCTGACGTACTTTTGCAAGCGTTCCGTGCGGCGGAATCTCGTCTGCCAATTTCCCTGCGGCAAGGTCGTCGATCAGGGTGTCGAGTTGATCGGGTGTCATGCGGAATCGGTAGCGGTAGTTGACCTGGAGACAAGGAGCCTCGGTGCATGCCGCCTGACACTCGGCGTGTTCGAGCGTGAAAAGTCCGTCGGGTGTGGTTCCACCGGGCTTGACCCCGAGACGATGCTCGGCGCGATGCATCAACTCATCGGCACCCAGCAATGCGCACGACATGGTGCCGCAGATGTTGATGACGTACTTGCCGACGGGTTCGAACTTGAACATCTCGTAGAACGACGCGGTTCCGAGAACCTCGGCAGGCGTGACACCCACGAGCTCGGCGATGTGCTTCATTGCGGTTTCCGTGACGTAGCCGTTTTGCTCTTGCGAGAGATGCAGCAATGGGATCAGCGCCGACTTGGGTCGTGGGTACCGCGAGATGATCTCCTGTGCGATCGCCACGTTTGCATCGTTCAAGCGGCTCATCGGTCCACCTCGCCAAGCACCGGGTCCACGGAGGAAATCACCGCAACGGCGTCGGCCACAAGACCGTTGCGCATCATGTGCGGCAGACACTGAACGTTGACGAACGACGGTGCACGCATGTGAATGCGGTACGGCTTTGGTGAACCGTCACTGACGATGTAGCACCCGATCTCGCCGCGTGGACTCTCGATACCCACGTACACCTCGCCTTCGGGCACCTTGAATCCCTCGGTGAAGATCTTGAAGTGGTGGATCAAGGCCTCCATCGACTCATCGATGCGAGCGCGTGGCGGCGGTGTGACCTTCTTGTCCTGGATGCGATAGTCGCCCGACGGCATGCGGTCGAGAATCTGACGAACGATCTTCATCGACTCACGGATCTCGTTGAGGCGAATCGCGTAGCGATCGAAGGCGTCGCCATAGGAACCGACGATGACGTCAAACTCCATCTCTTCGTAGCGGAGATACGGCATGTCACGACGCAAATCCCACGGCACTCCGGTGGAGCGCAGAATCGGACCCGTGGCACCGAGCGCCGCGGCCTCTTGAGCCGTGATGACACCGACACCCTGCAGGCGCTCGCGCCAGATGGGCTGATCTGTCATCAACACGTCGTACTCGGCGAGGCGGGCGGGGAGACGATCGAGGATGTCGAGAACATCGTCTCGCCATCCGGCGGGAAGATCGGCTGCCAGACCGCCGGGCCGGATGAAGTTGTGATTCATCCGCAAGCCGGTGACCTTCTGGAAGAAGCGCAGAACTTCTTCTCGTTCACGCCAGCCGTAGATCATCATCGACACCGCACCGATGTCCATGCCGTTGGTGGCGAGGAACAAGAGGTGGCTCGACATGCGATTCAGCTCGGAGAGCAACATCCGCATCCACACCGCGCGCTCAGGAATGTCGTTGTCGATACCCAACAACTTTTCCACCGCCATGGAGAACACGAGTTCGTTGTTCAAGGGTGACAGATAGTCCATGCGAGTGACGTTGGTGCCACCCTGCATGTAGGTGAGATCCTCACCGGTCTTTTCCATCCCGGTGTGCAGGTAGCCGATGATCGGCTTGCAACGCAGAACTCGTTCACCCTGCAACTCCAACATCAGGCGCAAAACTCCGTGCGTGCTGGGATGTTGCGGTCCCATGTTGATGATCATCGTCTGATCTTCTGCGACTTCAGCGTCGTTGACGTCGTGACCCAGAGCCGCAGCCTCGGTCTCGCTGAGTCGCAGCACGGCTCCGACTTCGCGCATGACTTCCTTGGCAGTGAGTTCGCTGCGTGAGCGCATCTCTTGATTGCCCTCGCCGGTGGCCTGTGGCGTTGCGGTGATGAGATCGGTCATGTGGGTGAACCTTTGAACTGAACGGGAATGCGCCCGATGGCGTAGTCCTTGCGCAATGGGTGTCCTTCCCAGTCTTCGGGCATCAAGATGCGCGAAGGGTCGGGGTGTCCGTCGAACCCGATGCCGAACATGTCGAACACCTCGCGTTCCATTGCCTCGGTCCCGGGATACAGATCGAACGCGGTGGGCAAGACTGCATCAGACTCGGGAACTTCGACACGCACACGAATTCGTTCACGCCGTTCGAGCGAGATCAGATTCAGCACGACTTCGAAACGCTCTTTCGGTTTGCCCACACGAGACTGATAGGTGGAGTAATCGACCGCGGTGAGGTCCGAACACAGAACGAAGGTGTCGTCGACCAATGCCTTGAGGGTTGCGATGTACTGCTCTCGCGTTGGGTGCAGAACAACCTGCCCGCGCGAATCGGAGACATTCACTCCGTAACGCTGCGACACGACAGGGGTTTGGTCAGTCGTCTCTTGTGAGTCGGGCGAGTCGCTCATGTCAGCGGGCTCCGAGGATGACGGGGGCCGACACGGCACCCGCCGGGATTTCGGTGACATGAATGTTGGCACCTGCGCCTGTTTCGCTGCGCCTGCGCATGATCTCGCCGTTTTCGATCAACTGGTGCAAGGTCTCGATTGCATGAATCAACGTCTCGGGCGTGGGGGGACATCCCGGTGCATACACATCCACGGGAACCACCTGATCGACACCCTGGACGATGGCGTAGTTGTTGAACATGCCGCCACTCGATGCACACACGCCCATGGAGATGACCCACTTGGGTTCCATCATTTGGTCGTACACCTGGCGGAGCACCGGAGCCATTTTCTGGCTCACGCGACCGGCAACGATCATGATGTCTGCCTGACGCGGCGAAGCGCGAAACACCTCCATGCCGAAACGGCCGATGTCGTAGTGTGCCGCGCCCGTTGCCATCATTTCGATGGCACAACACGCAAGACCGAACGAGGCCGGCCACGAGGAACGGGCACGTGACCAGTTCACCAGATCTTCGATACGACCCGTGAGGAAGTTGTGTTGGAGTCCCCCGAGTCCGTCGTCGAGCACGTTTCCCACCAGTCCCATTATGCGGCCTCACCCTGTTGGTCGATTTCAGTGTGACGTCCTTCGGCACCCACGCGACGGATCGTCGACGATGTGGTTCGGGTGGAAGAGATCACGCCGTCGAGAGAACTGTCGAGACGCTGGTACTTCTGCACGGGTCCCCAATCCAATGCACCGCGGGCAACCACGTAGACGAACGCGACGAAGAACACCGCACTGAATGCGAGCATTTCGAAAAAGGCGAACGAGCCGAGGAACTGACGATCCACTGCGAAGGGATAGACGAAGATGATTTCGATGTCGAACATGATGAACAACATCGCCACGATGTAGAAGGACACCGGAAAACGCTGTGGGGGTTCGCGACTCGGCACGATGCCGCACTCGTACGGGGCTTCTTTCGCGGCATTCGGTCGATTCGGAGCCAACAGCTTCGATGCCACCAAGCTGAGTGCACCGAAGAGGAACGCCAAGATCCCGAGAACCACGACCGGGAGGTATTGCCCCACTGTTCTAGACCTCTGCCGGATTCAACTCGCCCGAGACGTTCTGGCGAACGAAACGATCACGACGGTGCAACAACCAGCACAGAATCGCGAAGATGAGCGTGGAGCCGATGGTGATGAAAGCGGCCGGCTGGCGACGTGACCCGAGATCGCGCACCATCAAGAGGTAACGATGTGGCTGCGTCTCGTCGATCACCGGTTTGGCTGGGGCGCGACCCGGTTCGGTGCGCTGCGGCACGAGTGGCGCAACTTCGACCAGCGCGTAGCGAGGCTTGTGGAAGAACGCGACAAAGTCGAGGGATTCGCCAATCTTGGGGCTGCGCTCGCCACCGCGGTCGTACACCGCGATCGAGGTGTACTCGCCCGCGGCGAACTCCTGCGCCTTGTTCTGCAAGATGTCGTCGGCAGATGCAATGGCCTGTCCACGACGCGGATCTGCTTCGTCGAGTTTGGTCCAACCTTCACTGGTGAGGTCGGCTTCGACGGCGGCAGCGACTTCTCGCGGCGTCGCACCCTCGTCGACCTTGACGGGCTTTTCCACCACTTCGGCGCGATCAATCAACGTTCCGTCTCGGATGATGGAGATCGGATTGGCCGGTTTCCATGACGGTTGGGTTCCCTGCAAACCGATGCCGTACGTCCACCACACGGCTCCCATCAGTGCCATCCATCCGGCAAGACCTGCCAAGGACAACAACAGGCCCAAGCGGGCTCCGACGTTGGTGCCCAAGATGAGATAGGTACTCCCCATCAGAACCACCACGCCGATGAGAACCACAGTGATACCGCGGATCTCCGGTTCCCATGAAATGGCCAGAAGGCTCGACAACATCAGAGGCTCCTCACGTATTCGACGACGGCCTTGATCTGCTCGTCGGTGTAGACGCTGCCGAAGCCAGGCATGCGTCCGCCGCCCTGGCCCTGCTCGCCGTACTTCTTGCCGTATTCCGAACCTGACTTGATGAAGGCGATCATCTCGTCTTGGTTGGGGAACTGACGGATGGAGGATCCACCGGTGAGGTTGGGCCCGAAGGCACCGCCACCCGTGGCCTGCGGGTCACCGTATGACCATCCCTTGGTGTGGCAACGTGCGCATGAGTATGCACCACCTCCGAGATCGAGATTGAAGAGTGCCTCACCGATCGACTTGTAGGCGCCGGTCTTCACCAAGCGCTCGGCTTCGGCTTGGAGTTCGTCCTGCTTCGCTACGGGCAAGTGTCCACCATCGCAGTTGATCGCCTTGGCGTCGGGGTTGTCGCAGTCTTCGCGCGGCACCTGGATGCTCTTCAGATAGTCGATCAGCGTCTGGATCTGTTGCTCGTTCATCGGGCCACCACCGACAACGCCCCATGGGGACATCGGCGAGAAGGGGCGGCCGTATTCCAGGATGAAGCGCACCTCTTCGTCGCTGAAGCGATAGAAGACGGTGTTGAGTGACGGCGCCTTCCACGACACAGCCTTGACTTCGCCAGTCTTCGGATCTGTCACGGCGAACGGTGCAACACCACCGATGGCACTCATGCCGCCATGGCAACCGGCACAGTTGAATCCGCCATTGGCGGTGGAGTCGAACAACTTGCCGCCCCACTTGGCGAATCGCTTTTCGAATCCGAACGATGCACCCTCTTGGCGACTCGGTTCGAGAACCCAGTACAAGGGCAACGACACCGTGAGAACGGCGAGAAAACCGAGGCCGAGAAGCTGCGTGCGCTCGAGCTTGCGTCCCTCGAGGACTTCGTCTTCGTAATAGGGCTTGCGGTTGGCTGCAAGTTCGATCTCCGAACCCAACTCACGACGCGAACCGCGGATGTTGAATGCGGCATAGAGAACCCACGCCGTCACGACGAGGCCGAAGATGATCCAGGCGACGTTGGTGGTTGTGTTTGCAATCATGATCAGTGACCGCCTCCGCCTGCGGCCAGACAGTGCGGGCCTTCGGCTTCTTGACCTGTTGTGTTGACGCCGATGGGCGGACCACCGAAGACTGCGCCGGTGTCGATGACCAGAACACCGTTGTTGATTGCTACACCGAAGCGATCCATGCCACGGGGCGCCGGGCCACCCTTCTTTTCACCCACGCGGTCGTACATCGATCCGTGGCAGCCGCACTCGAACCACTGCGAGCTCTTGCACTCGGGTACGCGACAACCGAGGTGCGGGCACTTCTGGTAGAGCGCCACGACTCCAGCTTGCATACCGGCGATGACCGGGCCCTGAGCGCCGTAGACGGCCTCGGCTTTTGCAAGCGCATCTTTCGGATACTCGGTGACCCATGCA